>JAAYHS010000144.1 GCA_012735315.1 Bacillota bacterium
GCTGTTTTAATGCCTAAAGGCTTATTTCAGTGACTTCATTTTTATTAATTTGCCATAAATTAGCTCTCAATATCTTGGATATGGTCAAACTTAGTTTGAAATCTGGTCGTTTTTTCGGAGAAAATACATCTTTGAGGCTTGGGAAAATATTAAATCACGGATTCAGGTTTTTGTGTAATGCAGTTTTGTTCTGAACATTTTAAAGATGATACATCATTGATACAAGGTAGAATGTCAAATTTTTCGGATGAAGAAAGACTTATTAAATGCCAAAAGAATTCAAATTTATTATTATATATATGAAAGAAGTCGAAAAATATCCGTTTTCCAGAAAGATATTTTATGTTTTGTGGACCCATATATGTCTTTTTAAATTCCCGATAAAAAAAATCAATTATATCTTCTTTAGAAGTTAAGCTAGAAATATCTAAAATAGGGGGTAATTTAGAAGAACGCACTTAGCGGCACCCCCTCGGAACCCAAATAAAGATGTTAAACTTACTTTCAGACCTTGATGTACTTTTCTCAAGATTGAGGCCTTTTTGTTTTAAATACTGAATAATTTTGTTTTTGGCATAGCTACTTCCTGGAGTGTTATATAAATTTCTATGTACATATGATAAAGCGCCATTTAGCAAATCAGTTAATTCAAGGACTTCTGATTCATGGGAACGAATTTGTTTTAAATCTTTGATAACATCTCGTTTAAAGTCATAAACGTTATTACATAATACTTCATGGAGCTTCCTAATTTTTGGACCACCCTGAGTATCTTTTATATCAATGAAAATTTTGTATTCATCTAGTGGGTCAATCATTGCGTCAAGTAATAAAAAATACATTTTATAGTACCAGAGGTTATAATCACCATAATTATAAAGACTATGATTAAGATTATCTTTGTTTGTCGCAACAACTCCTCTATAACCTAAGGCTGGTTCTTTAAAAAAATAATCTATTATTTCAAAATAAAAATTGAGTTTTGTTTTAGAAACTTTTGTCCACTTAATTTCAAACCATGAACTTAAACCATGTTTAATTTTGATATTTCTTATATTCTCGTATATTTTCTTTTTTAAATTATTTGGGCATTTAATTGCACCCAAAACCATAACTTTAGAGTTATCAAATTGCAAATGGCAGCTTTCATCACAATATATGTTAATCAAAAAAAAACACCTTCTTATGGCAGTAATTCAATATTAGTAATCATTTCGCTTTTTACTTAATAATTCCTTTTTTGGATTTAGTAATTAACCGATAAGGATAAGCGAAGATGATGTATTGCCATTTTGGGGATTGTGATTTATATTGTAAAAAGGACAATCTAAGGTCTACAGGTAAATAACAAGAGCTATACTATTAAAAAGTATAATTGGGTTAAATACTCGATTTTTCTGTTTTCTCGTTTTTGCAGGAACAGATTTCAGAAAAAACAGGGTGTAGAATCAGACCACATGAAAGCTATATTTTTAATGTCGCAAATTGTAACGCAAAATGTGACACAAAGAAGGTGATTTTACCGGGTTAATCACCCGGTTTTTTCATTTTATTATCACAAAGTCTCGGTGTACAAATGAATGGTGTACCATTAGGAAAACAGTCCGGTGAAGCCTTTTCCGAACCCGCCCCCTGATAAAAAAAGACCTCGTAATCGAGATCTGGTTGATGAAATGTTGGTGAGCCATTGAAAACCCAGCACGCTAAAAAGCAAAAGACTTTGTCTTATCACAAAGTCTCGTGTACTAATGAATGGCGCGCCATTAGGAAAACGGTCCGGTGGACCGTTTTCCGAACCCCGCCCGCTGATAAAAAAAGACCTCCTAACGAGATCCGGTTGATGAAGTGTTGGTGCGCCATCAGGGACTCGAACCCCGGACCCGCTGATTAAGAGTCAGCTGCTCTACCAACTGAGCTAATGGCGCAAATTTTAGATTTAAATGAGATGGTGGCGGTGACTGGATTCGAACCAGTGACACTACGGGTATGAACCGTATGCTCTGACCAACTGAGCTACACCGCCATAGTAATAGCGCATTAGATATTATATTATAAACCGCAGTTTAAATCAATAGCTCACCGTTAGATTTTTATGGAAAAGCTTTCGCGCCAAGGAGAAAGAGCGATTTTTATGGTCAAAGGACGTTAGTCGATTTTACTAATGTTTTTGATTAAGCTCCTGCTTCTGCCCCCTGCCGCTTAACCTCCGCCGACCGTAACCACCCGGTCAAAGTATTTAAAATAATCTTTAAAGGTTTTTCCGGTACAATCCGGATTTTTAATCCTAATACCCGGAGTCCTCAATCCCAGTAAGGCGAAGGCCATCGCTACGCGATGATCATTATAGGTTTCGATCTCCGCCGGTCGGGGTTTTCCCGGATAAATGATCAAGCCGTCTCCATACTCTTCCGCCCGGATTCCCGCTCTTTGCAATTCGTTGATGGTTGCCTCCATCCGGTTCGACTCATGGTATTTGATCAAACCGACATTCTTTATAATCGTCGGCGAAGAAGCATAGGGCGCCAGCGCGGCCAAAGTCAAGGTCTGATCGGGAGTCGCGCCGAGATCGACTTCAATGCCGGGAAATACGCCGCCGGGCGGGCCTTCCACCCGGATCCCTCCCTCCCGTTCTTCAATCCTGCTGCCGAGCTTTTTAAAAACCTCCAAAAATTGAATATCTCCTTGAAGGGAATCCAAGGTGACGCCTTTCACCAAGGCCGAGCCTCCGGTAAGGACCGCCGTTGCCCAAAAATAATTGGCGTTGGATACGTCCGGCTCAATTGAATAATCCCGGCCGCGATATTTGTGGGGGGGTATCTTAAACTTACGAAATTGATCATTTTCAACCGCCACCCCGAAGTCGCGCATCATCCGGAGGGTCATTTCCACATAAGGACGGGCCGCTAAGTCCCCGTCCAGCTCGATTCCCAATCCGGCGCGGCCAAGACAGCCGACGAGCAACAGGGCGCTCAAAAATTGACTACTGATATTCGCTTGGAGAGTCACTCTCCCGTCCGGAGAACCGGCGCCTTTGACCAGTAACGGCAGACAGTCCGGCTGCTTTAAAAACTCAAACCGGGCCCCTAGTGATTTTAAAGCCTCCAAGAGCGGCTTCATCGGCCGGGCCGCCATTTGCGGCGAAGCGTCGATCAAATACTCACCCGCTGAAACCGCCAAAAAAGCCGTTAAAAACCGGGCGGCCGTCCCGGCGCTGCCGACATTAATCTCAGCCCGCCGCTTCGGGATCGATCCTCCTTCGCCCCTAACCTTGACTATTTTTTGGGCCTCGTCAACCTCCACTTTAAATCCCAGTTTACTAAGGCAATCCATAAAATGGGCGCTGTCGTCGCTGAACAAAACATTACTTAAGCGCACTTCCCGGTCGCACAAGGCCGCAATTAACAAAGCCCGGTTGGTGATACTCTTCGAACCCGGCACTTCTATGGAAAAGACTAACGGACCGCCCGCAACCGGAACCTGATAATGAGTTTCAACAGCCAAAATCGTTCACCTCAAACAGAAGCTCTATAGCTCGCCCCTTGATTTAGGCGCGCCTGAAAAAAGATCATTTCAAACGGGCTTCCAATTCGGCCTTCTCCGTCTCGTATCCCGGTTTACCAAGCAGGGCAAACATATTCTTTTTATACGCCTCAACTCCGGGTTGATCGAAAGGATTGACCGCGTTCAAATATCCGCTTAGCCCGCAGGCTTTTTCGAAGAAATAAACTAAATTCCCGAAATAATACGGAGTGAGTTCCGGGACCCGGATTACGATATTGGGCACGCCGCCTTCATGGTGCGCCAACAAGGTGCCTTCGAAAGCTTTTTCATTGACGAACTCCAGCGTGCGGCCGGATAAGAAATTAAGGCCGTCGATGTTTTCCGGATCATCGGGAATCCTCACCGATTGCCGCGGCTTTTCCACCCAAAGCACGGTCTCGAACAGAACACGCCGCCCTTCTTGAATATATTGACCCATCGAATGTAAGTCGGTTGAAAAATCGCAGGCCGCCGGGAAAATACCCCGTTGGTTCTTGCCTTCGCTTTCACCGAATAATTGCTTCCACCATTCGGCGAAATAATGGAGGCCCGGTTCGTAATTGACCATTATTTCAATAAGCTTCCCCTTACGGTATAAAATGTTCCGGGCTACCGCGTATTGATAAGCGGGATTGTCGTCAAGAACCGGATTCCGGTATGCTTGATAAGCGCTGCGGGCGCCATCCATCACCTCTTGGATATCGATTCCGCCAACCGCCATTGGAAGCAAGCCCACCGGAGTCAACACCGAATATCTGCCGCCTACATTGTCCGGAATTACGGATTGCTTATATCCTTCGACATCGGCCAGTTTCTTCAAAGCCCCTTTGGCCCGATCGGTGGTGGCGTAAATACGCCGTTTGGCCCCTTCGGCCCCGTATTTCTTAACCAGTAAATCCTTGATTAAACGGAAAGCGATCGCCGGTTCGGTGGTGGTCCCCGACTTGGAAATTATATTCACCGCAAAATCCTTTTCCGCTAAAACTTCCAACAACTCCGCGGTATAGGTGGAACTGATGGTTTGTCCCAGATAGTAAATCTGAGGCGTTTTTCTCCGTACGGCTTGAACTTGATTATAAAAAGAATGGTTCAACATTTCAATGGCGGCCCTGGCTCCCAAGTAAGAGCCGCCGATTCCGATCACCACCAATGCTTCGGAGGTGTCGCCGATTTCTTGAGCCGCCGTTTGAATCGCTTTAAGCTCCTGAACATCATAGTTAACGGGGAGCTCAACCCAGCCTAAAAAATCGCCGCCCGCGCCCGTACCCTGATGCAGCGCGTCATGAGCGGCGCGCGCCTGTCCTTCCATCAACTTAAACTCTTCACTCAGAATAAACGGAGCGGTTTTCGACAAGTCCAGACCAATATTTTTCACAAGTTTCCCTCCAACTCATCGATTAATCTTTTTCTAAATTATATAAAATGAATTTGCATCAGATGAAATATTTTTCCTACTATTCTCCGAATCAAACTCAATTTCCTGCAGTTTACGGAAAACCTTTTTATTTTATCAGCAAATAGATTCTTTGGTCGTTTAATTTAGCGGAGCAGCTTAGTTAAGGGAAGAAAAACAGCGGTTTATGGGAAACTCCAAAACAATATCGAAAATTTCAATTCTCTGACAAGTGTTTTAGAATAGTCGTCGACTCTGGACCTCTCCATGCCCGGCCGGGGCGCATTAACGGATGAAAATAGGGAAAACGAGCCATTCTTAGTTATAAAACCGCACAGCTGAATATCAAAAAATATTCTAATTCCCTTCTGGGATCAGCTATCCTTCGCATTCGGCTTCGAAGCATCACGGAGCCCGGTGAAACCGGGCTTTGGAATGCTTTTTATTACTTAGCCGTGGGTTTGAACCCGCGGCGAACAAATTTAGCTGAAATTTGCCTCGTTATTTTTTAAACGGGATAATAGCGGCGATTCATCATCAATTATCGCCGCTTACCGAATAAAGGTGTCCTGAATGGATTAATTTGCCGGCCGGTCTCGCTTGTTTCAAAATCAAGCCAAGGCGTACTCCCGATCAACCTTTACGATCTCTTCATCCGTGATCGATTGCAAAATCGCAAATACGGTTTTAACGTCCCCCCATTCGACTTCCGGGGTAACCTTAATCGGTTCATTATATAATACCGCGTTGTAGAGATTTGACAATTCATTGTAATAACCCCGTTCCGGCTGGAAGGACAGGGGTTCGATGCGGCCGTCGTTATGGAAAATATTGATAATCCCGCACTTGGTGTCCTCCAAATAAATCATTCCCGCTTGGCAAAATATTCTCAAACCCACCAGTGGTTTTTGAGGTTCCTGACCCGCCGGATAATAAGAAAATTCCCCAATTACTCCATTAAGAAATTTAAGGTTGACGGTAATTGCGGCATAGGGACTGAAATCATCGCCTTGTTCGACCCCATAAGCCTGTAAGTGCTCAATCCCGCCGAAAACGTGTCGAATTCCCGCCAAATTATGAACGGCGGCATCCAAAATATCCCCTCCGGGATAATCCGGGTGTTGTCGCCACTCGGTGGCCGAAAAAGTATCCTTGGTCATGGCGCATGGGAAACAACTGGTGCTGTGATAAATAAAGAAGACCGGGTCCCCGACTCTTTTTTCCCCGATTAACTTTTTAATTAAATTAAACTCCTCGCTATAACGGTAGTTTTCAGCGATTAATACTTTGCCGTCATACCGCTCGAAAATTCGTTTCGTGGCTAATGCCTGCTCTAAGGTAGCGCCCATCGGTTTTTCCAAGATCACCGCTTTTCCGGTTTGGGCCGCCACTTCCGCAATCGGATGATTCTTGGAGATCGGAACTAAAATATCGATTACTTGAAGATCCGGCCTTTCCAACATTGCGTAATAGTCTGTAAATACATCCTTTCCCGGATCCAACCCCAGCAGCCGGCCCCATCTTTCAGCCCGGCTCCGATCAAGATCGCAAAGGGCGGCAATTTCATACTTATCGGCCAATTCCATAAAAGCCGGGTAATGTAACCTCTCCCAAGCCAAACCGGTTCCAATGACTCCAACTTTCAGTTTCATAAAAAACACCCCTTTCCCGAGATATTTTCCCCGGAAAAGGGGAAGGTCATGAGTATATTTTTGATCTTTTATTTATTTGAGGCTCTGATTATTTTATTTATGGCATGAAGATAAGCTAAAGCGCTGGCTTCAATGATGTCCGTCGAAAGTCCCCGGCCGATATAAGCGTTGCCGTTTTCCCTTACTTTGACGGTTACTTCTCCCAAAGCGTCCTCACCGGAAGTCACCGCTTTAATATTATACTCATCGAGCTTCACCTTAAGCTTGGTGATGCGGTCAATCGCTTTATAAACGGCGTCGACCGGACCGTCTCCGCAGGAAGCTTCCTGAACCGGAGTTTCATCCACTTTTAAACGAATGGTGGCGGTCGGAATCGTGGAGTTCCCGGTGCTCACGTGGAGATACTCCAGTTCAAACCGGTCGGCGACGGCTTGAAATTCATTTCTTACCAAAGCCTCCAAATCGGAATCGGTTACTTCTTTTTTCTTGTCCGCCAATTCAATAAACCGTTGGTAAATTTGTTCGATTTCCAATTCATCCAGATTATACCCCAACTCCAGGAGCCGGTTTTTAACCGCGTGACGTCCCGAATGTTTTCCTAAGACGATATTGCTTTGGCTTAGACCGATCGATTGCGGCGTCATAATCTCATAAGTCATCCGGTTTTTAAGCATTCCGTCTTGGTGAATGCCCGCCTCGTGAGCGAAGGCGTTGGAACCGACGATGGCCTTGTTATGTTGAACCGGTTTTCCGGTAAGCGTCGATACCAACCTGCTGGAACGGTAGATCTGTTCGGTGACGATTCTGGTGTCAGCCTTGAAATTCTCAGCCCGGGTTTTAATCGCCATCACCACTTCTTCCAACGCGGCATTACCGGCCCGTTCGCCCAAGCCGTTAATGGTGCATTCCACTTGGTCGGCGCCATTCTCGACCGCGGCCAGGGAATTGGCTACGGCCAAGCCCAGATCGTTATGGCAATGAACCGACAAAGACACTTTGTCGATACCCGGAGTATTTTCCTTTAGATAGCGAATCAATCTGGCAAATTCACTGGGCATGGCATACCCCACCGTATCGGGAACGTTGATTACCGTAGCGCCGGCTTTAATCACTTCGCCGAAGATCCGGCACAGGAAATCCCAATCGCTTCGGGTGGCGTCTTCAGCGGAAAATTCCACATTAGGGCAGAGACCGCGAGCGTATTTAACCGCCTCTACCGCCATCGCCACCACTTGATCGGGAGACTTATTCAATTTGTACTTCATGTGTATGTCCGAAGTGGCGATGAAAGTATGGATCAATGGGTTTTCCGCCTCTTTCAAGGCTTCCCAAGCCCGCTCAATATCGACTTTTACCGCGCGCGCCAAAGAACAAACGGTAACTCCCTTAATCTCGCGGGCAATCGTTTGAACCGACGCAAAATCTCCGGGAGAGACTATTGCGAACCCGGCTTCAATAATATCCACATTTAATCGGGCTAACTGTCTGGCAATTTGTAATTTTTCTTCCACGTTCAGGTTGATCCCGGCTGATTGTTCTCCATCACGAAGAGTAGTATCGAAGATTTTAATCATTCTCATTTTAAGTAACCTCCTTATATATGATTGATATGGTTCTCAGGTTAGGCGAGCCGCCCAACGCTCCCTGGGCCCGTCGTTAAGCGCGAACTATCGATCTATAACCCAAGGAACTGATCGTCATAATCGAAAACCCTCGTCCCGACGTCGGGACGAGGGTATAATTCTCGTGGTACCACCCAAATTTACCATTTACATGGCCTCAACAACATTCCCTAATAACCACGCAGGCTACCAAGGAAAGTTTTCGCGATAACGGGCCGGACTTCCTTAGGGAAATCCCCCGGCTCCGCCTACTCAATATCCGAGGGATATCTTTAGGCGGGCGGCTCAGAGGGGAGTTTCAGATGTTGGGGCGCTGGTTTTCACCATCCACCAGCTCTCTATGGCCTTACCATCCTACCAACCTCTTCATCGCTTTTATTTTTAGATAATAATTAAAAGAAATTATACGACATAAAATTGGAAATGTCAACAAAAATTAAATTTTTTTGTCCGACAATTCTACTGAATTTCTTCGGTTTCCTTGTTGTTTTCATCATTATTATCCAAGATAATCTCCTCAATTTCAGCCAACAAAACTTCCTTTTTAACCCCGTCCTCCAACTCCACCATCACCGATTCTTTAACGGGATACGTTTCGATAATGATTCCTTCCGCTCCGTCGATCCGGACCTTGCTCCCCACCAACGGCAAATCGGCCTTGGCGTCGCGATAAGATGAGGATTCATACTTCAGGCAACACATCAGCCGGGAACAAATACCCGAAATCTTCACCGGGTTTAACGATAAATTTTGTTCCTTAGCCATCTTGATCGATACCGGCTCGAATTCTCCTAAAAAAGTGGCGCA
The DNA here is from genome assembly GCA_012735315.1 of Bacillota bacterium. Taxonomy (GTDB): domain Bacteria; phylum Bacillota; class UBA4882; order UBA8346; family UBA8346; genus JAAYHS01. The sequence continues at coordinate 9,015 of JAAYHS010000144.1, forward strand.
ACACAAGGGGCGGCCGCACGGGCCCAAACCTCCCAGCATTTTAGCTTCATCCCTCACTCCGATTTGGCGCAATTCGATCCGGGTTTTAAAAACAGCCGCCAAATCCTTGACCAGTTCTCGAAAGTCGACTCGTCCATCGGCGGTAAAATAAAAAATGATTTTACTCCTATCAAATGTATACTCCACATCCACCAACTTCATTACCAACTGGTGCTGTTTTATTTTTTCAAGGCAGACGTTGAAAGCCTTCTTGCTTTTTTCTTCGTTTTCTTTTAATTGTAAATGATCTTCCGGGGTGGCAATCCGGAGCACTTTTTTCAAGGGGAAGGCGACCTTGTCTTCCGGCGCCTCGCGGGGTCCGATCATGACTTTGCCGAATTCAATCCCCCTGACTGTTTCCACGATAACGTGGTCTCCCTGTTTTAATTCAAAACCGGCCGGATCAAAATAATATATTTTGCCCGCCAATTTAAAACTGACTCCAACCACTGTAACCATTTTATGATTCAATCCCTTCATTAACCGAAATCCGCAATTTTAACATTGTCCTTCATCATTGGCAGTTCGTCGGCTGCGCGCAATCAGATCATTGTATTAATCATATCATATTTAGCTTGTTTTTAAAGTCAGGAAAAATTCTTCGAGCGCCAACCGGAGATTGACATTGCTCTCAAGCATTTCAATGGTTCGCCTGATTTTTTCCAAAATTGATATCAAACCTTTAATTCTCCCTGAATCCAAACCTCGATCCGGCGCTGAAATCAACTCACGCCTGGCCTGAATCTCCCAATTTTTAAACAAGTCCGTAATATAGCGGCGTTCTTTTTTTTCCAAGTCGTTGGCGACTTTGAATAAATCCAATAAACTGAGGGAAATAACTTCCTTCAACTCAAGCAATTTTTCGGCCGGCCGCTCGGAACCGGTCAAAACTTTCCCGGGTATTCCTTGGCTTATTTTAGCCTTTTCGAAAGCCTCGGCTTCGTCAAACCCTTTTTTAACAAGCGCGGCGGCAATCTCGGCTATCGGAACGGGAAAGAGTTGAAAAACCTGACACCGGGATCGAATCGTGGCCAAAATCAAGTCCGCCCGGACTGCCGTAAACAAAAAGACCACGCCCGGCGGAGGTTCTTCCAGAGTCTTTAAAAAACTATTGGCCGCAGCCTCGGTCAACAACTCGGCGTCGGGGATGAAACACACCTTGCGCGTTCCCAATAACGGCCGCAAAAATAGATCATACTGAAGTTGGCGAAGCTGTTCAATTTTGATCGAATTCCCGTCCGGCAAAACCGTAATCAGATCGGGATGGCTGTTCGTCCGGATTCCAAGACAACCCGGACAACGGCAATCCGGAGCCGCGCTGTTTTCATGACAAAGCAACCGGGCCGCAAAGGCGCGGGCCAGCGTTTTTTTGCCGATTCCGGCCGGGCCGGTGAACAAATAGGCGTGGCCTACTTTAGCCTCGTTCAGTGAAGTATTTAGTGTCCTGATAATTTCCTTATGCCCGATAATCTCCGAAAAATGCGCCAAGTCGATCTCCCTAATCATCGTAATTTAATAAGCGTCTCCAAATATATCCTAAACGTAAAGATCCAATAACAATCCCCGGATTTGATCCAATTTGGCGACCAAGTCGATTTGCTTCTTTTCCCTCTTCAATACCTCGGCGGTTAACTCTTCCAAGGCTTGATTAATACTTTTAACCGTAAGATAATATTTCCGGTTACCCGCGCGATCCCAATGAGCTTCTTCATTCAGTTCATAGGTTTGGTTCATGGCTTCTTTAATAAAAGCGGCCACCAACCGGCGGTATTTTTTAATATTTCGAGGAGTGGGAGCTTTTTTCAATTCTTCGCTTACCGAATCGATTTGACGCAAAATTTCATCGCAAGCCTGACGGCGAAGATCCTGATCGTTCTCTTTTAATGTCTCGGCGAAAACCGATTGCTTGGCGTCGACACCGGAGGTTCTCCCAAAGGCATCGCTACTCCCGACGCCTATCTGTTTAGAGCCGGTTGCTTTTATTTCCATTTTTCCGGACCTCCGTTATACTTTGACGAATTCTTGAACTTCCACCACGAAAATGGTGGCTCCTCCCACTGAAACTTCTACGGGTTCCGGGATATAGTTATTCATCGACCGTCCTACCGAGGCCAACGGAGTCATTAGTTGTTTGCGGGAATGACAGGTCTCTTTGATTAAATCCACTACCTCCCGCACTTTGTCCTCGTCAATTCCGATTAAGAGAGTGGTATTCCCCAGCCGGAGAAATCCCCCCGTGCTGGCGAGCTTAGTCGCATAGTAGCCATGTTCGGTCAGTACGCCGAGCAACCGATTGACATCCTGATCCTGAACCATTGCAATCACTAATCTCATCATTACCAACTCCTTACTTAAAATTATTGAGGCTTCGGTTCACAATCTCTTTCAACTCCTCAAACACAGCTTCAATACTCTTACCGGCGGTCTTGATCACTAAAATCCTTCGATCTTCCTCCGCCAGTCGTAAAAAACCGGCTCTTACCCGTTCTTGAAACGATAAACCCCGCATTTCAATCCGGTCATAGCCGTTACCGTTAACTTGCGAACGGCTTCTTACCCTTTCGCCGGAGGTTTCCGGCGTTGCGTCCAATAAAAAGGTGAGGTCGGGCCGGAGATCCCCGATCGCCAAACGGTTAATCTCCAATATCAGATCCAAATCTCTTCCCAATCCGTAACCTTGGTAAGCCAAACTGGAATGGATAAATCGCTCCGAAATGACTATTGCTCCGCTTTCCAATGCCGGTCTGATTAAACCGTTGACATGTTGAGCCCGGGAAGCGGCATAAAGCAAGATTTCAGCCATCGGGTCCAATTCTTCCTTGCCGGGTGTAAGAATAACCCGCCGGATTTCCTCCGCCAAATCGGTTCCGCCGGGTTCTCTTGTTAACAGCGCCCGGTAACCCTGCTCCTGCAGATACTGATGAAGCAATTTGGCTTGAGTTGACTTCCCGCTGCCGTCGATGCCTTCAATGGTGATGAAATAGCCTTTTCTCATTACCCGTTCTCCTTAACCACTGATATCTTGCCGTCCGGTTCCAGCCCTCGCACCAGGCCGCCGGCCGACAGCAATTGTTGAATGGTTTCAACCTCGGCTATCCCGATCAATTCTCCCGGAACCAGCAAGGGGACTCCCGGCGGATATGGAGCGATAATCCGGGAAGCTATCCGGCCAATGGCCTGTTCCAACGATACGGCGGTTTTAGGGGCAAAAAACGCTTCGCGAATCGGCAACGCCTGAGGGGGGATTGATTCAGGAAAACAATTTAACGGCTTTATCCTCCCGGTTTTCCGGTTACAAATAACGGCCACCGCCCGGAGCAGCGCCTGCAGATCCGACTCAGCCTGCCAAGGAGCGATCAAACAAGTCACTTGATTATAATCGGCATATTCCGGTTGAATCCGGAATTCCCTTTCCAAAATGGCGGCCGCTTGCCGACCCGTAAACCCGGAGTCGAGAAAACTGAGGGTTATTTTCCAGGGATCAACGATTACTTCCGATGAAATATCTTCCAAAATTCGAACACCGTCGTAGTTCGCGATTTGACTGCGGAGCTTTTTCAGTTCCGGCGACTTTTCCCTAAATAAACCGGCCCCGGTCGTGGCTAAAAACCTCCGGTTCGAATCCAGCGAAGCCAATAAAACATATGACGGACTGGTAGTTGAAATCAGATCGACGCCTTGTTGAATCGAACCCGGCTCCAACCGCTTCTCCCGCAAATGAAGCATTCCGGTTTGAGTGAAGGAACCCAAAATTTTATGGGTCCCCTGGACCCAAAGGTCCGCAGCCTCAAAAGCATTATAACCGTCTAGGCCCGACCATCCCAAATGGCCGCCGTGGGCTTCATCGAGGATCAAAATTTTAGCGCCGATTAAGTCGCGGTATTTTTGGACCCGGCCGGCGATCCCTTGATAAGTCGGATTAGTAACGATCAACCCTTTATAATCGGGGTTCTTTTGGATTTTGGCCCGTAAATCCCTTTCGCTTAAAACGGAGGGAATTCCCCAATCCGGCAAAATTTCCGTTTCGATAAAAACCGGGGTTAGTCCGGCGATGATCATCCCTTTAATAACCGACAGATGGCAATTGCGGGCGACCAATACTTTCTCGCCGGGAGCGAAGGCTCCGGCCAAAGCCCCGATTAATCCCTGGGAAGCCCCCTGAGTTAAAAAAAGGCAGCAATCGGACTTAAAAAATCGAGCCGCCAACAGCTGGGCCTTTTCCAAGGCGCCTTGCCAATCAAGGGCGGTAATTTCCGTTAAATCGATCCTGGCCGTAAAACCGGGTCGATGCCATTCCGGCTCCAGACCCGCTCCCATTTTATGGCCGGGTGTATGAAAAGAAATTAACGGTTTGCCCGAATAGCGCGCCAATTCTTCAAAAAGCGGGGCTTCAGTCTGCGAAAACTCGGTTTTCATTATTAATTTTATTCGACATGTGTTTTTCGCTTTCCTTTTTTCTATTCCGACTTGGCCGCGCAGAAACCGAAGCGCAAATAAAAAATAGGCCGTTAAGCCTATTCTTCGGATCCATTCAATTTGATGGCGGTCTTTTCCCAAAAACGACGGCAACTGTCGATCCAGTGCTGGTATTCAATTTTCCCCGTTTGGCATTCGACCAGTTTTTTTTCACAATCGCTACAGAGGTATTGCCCCAAGATTTTTAAACCTCCCGCAGTAGAGGCGCCGCAACTGAAACACTCAGGGTACTCCATCAATCATACCTCCGCTTGATCCGATTAAGATACCGCCTATTTTTAACCTATGTGGCCCGGCGCGATTTCGTGTCTGTCCCCGCCCTTCAAATTTTTAACCAATATTTCAGCGCCACCAACGACGCCAGGCCCGGAATTCCGAGAAAACCGGCGACCAGAGCGTTAAAAGGGTTTAACGGAATTTCAAAACCCCAGTTAAAACTGGAAACGATCAAATTATAAAAATATAAACCCAACGCCCCCAATGCTCCCTGAAATAACAGATTAAAAAGAATGAACAACGGTTTCCAGCAATTCTTCCCCAATAAGTAAATCAATCCTAAAACGATTAAATAAGTGATAATTAGTCCGGCCGGCATCCTGACCCCCCCTTAAAACATTTTATTGGAGGTTTCATTTTTTTAGACCCGGACGGAATTCTCCGGATCAACCCACCCGGTTGGCATAGACGTAACGGTCGATATTAAGCCCTTTTTCCTTGGCTTGCTTCAGTAAATAAACGTACTTTTTTTCAGTGGCCCCCATATAAAAAATCGCATGATCGATTAAATCGGGATCAATTACGCTATTGAAATAATCTTTGGCGTACTGCCATTCACGCCATGCGGCTTCTAAATTTTCAATGATATCGGGCGCTTTGAAAGACCCGATTTGCTGATCGTTTAAACGGAAAACGCTCCATATCTTTCCAATCGCAACCCGCCAATTATGAGCCGCTTGGCCCGTCTTGGTCTCGTCCATAATTTCCTCCCCAAGCCGGTATTTTTTGTTTGCAACCTTCTTTAAGTATGAACCGGCTGAGGAAAAATTATGCATTAATCCGGAAGAGGATCATTTAAATCGGTGCAAATCAAAAATCAATCAGCGCCATCAGTGTAATCAGTGTAATCAGTGTAATCAGCGTAATCTGCGGTCATCTGCGTAATCTGCGGTCAAAGTTCGGTCCTTCCTTCCAAAGCCTTTCCCAAAGTTATCTCATCGGCATATTCCAGATCGCCGCCGACCGGCAAGCCCCGGGCGAGCCGAGTCACCTTAATGCCCATCGGACGCAATAATTTGCTAAGATATAACGCGGTCGCCTCTCCCTCAACATTGGGATTGGTCGCGATAATTACTTCTTGAAACCCTCCCTCGGAAATCCGTTGCAATAATTCCTTAATCCTCAGCTCTTCGGGGCCGATTCCTTCCAAGGGGGATAAAGCGCCGCCCAAAACATGGTATAAGCCCTTATATACCCGGGTGCGCTCCATGGCGATTACATCCTTTGGTTCCTCGACCACGCACAGCAAAAAGCGCTCGCGCCCCTGGTTTTCACAGACGGCGCAAGGAGAGACTTCCGTTAAATGTCCGCAAACCGCGCAAAAACCGATTTTATGCCTGGCGTCTAAAAGAGCTTCCGCTATTTTGCCTACTTCATCCTCGGAAAGGGTAAGAATATAGAAGGCAAGCCGTTGGGCGGTTTTCGGTCCCACTCCCGGAAGCTTGCCTAACTCATGAATCAGTCTGTTCATGGGTTGCGGGTATAACATTTACGCCTCCGCTAAAACAAACCGGGCATGCCCGGGATTTTAATATTTCCGGTGACTTTCGCCATTTCCGAGGCTGACAACTCCTGGGCTTTTTTGATACCCTCATTTACCGCCGCGATAATTAAATCCTGAAGCATTTCCAGATCCTCTCCGGCGACTTCCGGGCTGATTTTAATCGCCTTCAATTCCAAACTGCCGGAAAAAGTGACTTCAACCACGCCTCCGCCGGCGGTGGCGGTTACGGTTTTGGTCTCCAACTCCTGCTGCGCCTTTACCATATCGGCCTGCATCTTTTGAAGTTGTTTCATCGCCTTTTGCATATTGGGAACCATCTAGTTTTCCTCCTTTAATACCGGCCGTACTTCCCCTCCGAAAAGGTCCACGGTTTTCTTTAACAGCTCCGGCTCTTCCGCGCGGTTTTCCTTATTGGGATCGGGTTTTTTTTCCAATAATACAAAACTGATTTTCAAGTCCCGGCCGCAAATATTCTTCAAAATGCTCTCCAATAATTCTTTGTTGGCGGGGATTGCCACATTCTCCATGTGAAAGGTGAGATGCGGCGGAAAACCGACCACCAGTTCTTCTTTTTCAAAACGAATCGGTTTCCCTTCTTGGATTAAGGCCGCTAAAGTTCGTTTCTTCTTCTTGATTACCTCTAAAAATACTTCCCAGTGTTTCATGGGATCGTTGATTAGAGGCGTAACCGGTTGCGGCGCCGGTTCCCGGTCGGGTTTCGGCTTAACCGGCGCCGGCGCCGGATTACTCCGGGAATTAAGTTTCGGCGCCGCAAGAGGTTTCGTTTGTCCGGTTTCAAGCGGTGTTAAGTTTCCCGCCACTAAAGCTTCCAATTTGGCGATTCTCGTCTCCAATTGATCGACAGCGGGAAGCGCGGTCAGTTTAATCAACGCCAATTCCAGCGGCAATGCGCTTTGTTGGCTTCGTTTTACCTCCAGCGTCGCCCCGGCCAATACTTCAATAATCTTGACTAAGTCGGCGGTTGTAAATCCCACCTCTTGCCCCGCGCTCAACGACGCCAATAACAATTGCCGGAAATGCTCCACCAGGCTGCGCCCAAATTGCCAAAGGTCTTTGCCGCTAAGATTGACGCCGGCCAAAAGCTCCAAAGCCCGTTTAGTATCGCGTTCTTTAAGCGCTGAGGTAAGATGATCGATCTCTTCTTGATCAATCAAACCTAAAATCGCTCTGACATCAGCTTCTTCCAACTTGGCTTCGCCGTGGGCCAACGCTTGTTCGAGCATGCTTACGGCATCGCGCATTCCGCCATCGGCATGCTTGGCGATTAACTCCAGCCCCTCGCTTGAGGCTTCAACCTTTTCGGCCTTGACGATCTGTTCCAGGCGTCCTTTAATCTCGGCAACGGTAAACCGTTTAAAATCAAACCGCTGGCATCTGGATAAAATCGTAGCCGGTATCTTATGAACTTCGGTGGTCGCCAAGATGAAAACCACGAATTCCGGAGGTTCTTCCAAAGTTTTTAGGAGGGCGTTAAAAGCCTCCGCTGTTAACATATGCACTTCATCAATGATATAAATCTTGTACTTGCCTTCCGCCGGCGCAAATTTTATCTTTTCCCGGAGATCCCGGATTTCATCGATGCCCCGATTGGAAGCGGCGTCAATCTCTAGGACATCGAGAAAAATCCCCTCGTTAATCCGGACGCAATTGGAACATTGATCGCAAGGTTCCGCTCCCTTGGGGTTTTCACAGTTCAAAGCTTTGGCCAATATTTTGGCGATACTGGTTTTTCCGGTTCCACGCGGTCCGGTGAACAAGTAGGCATGGGCGACCCGTTTCCCCTCCACCGCATTTACCAAAGTGGTCACCACATGGTTCTGACCGACAAAATCGGTAAAACCTCTGGGCCGCCAACGTCGGTATAAAGTTTGGTACTCCATCGCCCGCCTCCGTATGCTTAGTCCTTTTCTATTTCGCTATCCGCTCCCGATCTCCTTTCATAAAAAATTATAGTAACAGGACTATTCGAAACTATCAAACGCGAAAGCCGGCAACTTCCGCCCCCGGCCTCCCCCGTTCCAACTGTTACACTTTTCACTTTGGACTTTAAGCTTCTCACTTTTCACTTTTAACTTTTAACTTTTCACTTTTAACTTTAAGTCATCCCCACCAAATACCGATCCCAATCAATAAACCGGTAATACCATGCAGACCAATATTCCCCGCCAATACCGGGATCAACTCCTTGACCCTTCCGTTATAACGCCGGCTCCTGATCCCGATCCAAACCGCCAACGGAATGGTGCTATAAGCGAAGAGGACCCGTTCCGGGAAAATACCCCCCCATACTCCGGTTAGAACCGTTGTATAAGCGGCGGTGATGATCGCCAGATAAATCCAGACCGTTGACCGCTCATCCCCCGCCCTTACGGTCCAGTTTATTTTGCCGGAATCGCGATCAGCCTGATAATCGGGGATCTGATTCAAGACTAAGACCCCCATAATCAAGAACCCCACCGGAACCCCGGCCCAAAACCCTTCCCAAGTAAGAAAACCGGTTTGTAAAAGATAACTTCCGAGGACCGCCAATGGTCCGAAAGCGACCCCCACAACCAATTCTCCCCAACCTCTGCCCATCCCGTAGGTCCAGGACGCGCTATAAGCAACCCCCAGCATCAGTCCGGTCAGACTAAGGATTAAAATTGCCGGCTGACTGCGGATCAGCGAAAGCGCTAAAGCAGTAATAACGCTCATCACATAACAGCATATCGCCGCTTTCAAACAAACTTCTTTTCGTAAAAGGCCCTTTTGAATACAGCGGCTGCCTCCGTTAAAGAGCGAATAATTTTGATTGATCGAATCGCTCCCTTCCGCGTCGCAATAGTCGTTTAATAAATTGGCCCCGGCATGTTCGCCGACCACGATCATCAAGGCATAAATGAAGGCATCAAGGCTAAAAAAACCTTGATGCTTCGCTAAAGCGGTTCCCACCAACACCGGAATGATTGAGGCCGTAAAAAAAGGCGCCCGTGTTGCTTTTATCCAAAATTTAATTTTTTCGATCATCGTATTAACCTCTATCAATTAAAATGTCCGCATTATTTGAGTAATCTTTATTGGGGAAAAGTTAACGTCTGTACCGCCAATCCGGGGATCGCTTCCAATTCCCGCTGAAATCTCCGCACTTGCCCGACTTCGCTTTCCATAACCAAAGTAATCAATCCTTTTTCCCGATCCGGACTGGATATCCCCATGCGGCTGAGAATGTCGCCGCCGTACTTGGTTATAATCGCCTGCATTTCCGGAGCCCGCTCGGCGCGATCTTCGACTAAAATTCCCACTATCGTTAATGGATTAGCCACTTTCAATCCCCCTACGGTATTTTAACCGATTTTTTGAAAGTAATCCGGCGAACAAGCAAGATCATATTAATAATTTGAAGGTTAATTTTAATATAACAATGCCCTCGGCGGGTAAATTTCTAAAAACCATTTGACATCTTTGGGAAGTGGTTTATAATTAAACTCAAACAAGCAATATTTCAAGGGAGAACGATGATTATGCCGCTAAAAAATAACTTAAAGCGCGTCTGCCTTTCATTATTGTTATTATTGATTTCCATTTTGCCGATTTTTCAAACCCAAGCCGCAACAACGGAAGAGGCTGCCAAACCTCCTTTAAAACTCATTAAATTTGAAACAATCAATAAAACCAGTTGGGGAGTTAAAGCAATTTTAGCCAACGCCGACGGTTCGCGCTTTTATACCGCCAATCTTGAAGGAATGACCGTTTACGAGTACGATCGGGCCACGAAGAAAATCCTTCGCAAATTAGCCTTTATTCCTACTCCCGGCAAAGGGTTTAATTACGACAAAAATGTTTGGTTCGATTCTTATCAGGAAAAACCGGTGGAAGCTTTGTTGACTCATCAAGGCCGGTTCTTATGGTTGTCGCTGCATAACGCCGGCGGTGTGGTTGTCTGGGATTTGACCGGAGCCGAAACTTTCGTTGAAGGCCGGCCGTTTAAAGAAGCCTGGCTATATGAAACTCCGGACGGCTCTTCCAAGCGTAAAATTCGTTTGTTATGGATTAAAACCAATACCACTCCCAAAGTGATCGCCGCCACTCCCGATGAAAAGTATTTATTCGTATCAAATTGGCATTCCAATTCCGTCAGTGTAATTAATATCGATTCCCCCTTCCCCAAGGATTGGAATAAAATCAAAGAACTCGGACCAAGCCCGATCCCTCGTGGAATGGTTGCGTCCGCTGATTCGAAGTTATTGTATTTGGGCCAAATGGGGAGCGACTATATCAGTGTAATCGACATGGAGAGCTTCAAAAGAATTCGCACGATTAACGTTGGAGTCAACCCCAGACATTTGATTAGGTTCGACAACTATATCTACTGTTCGTTAAATCTCGGCGCCAAACTGGTTAAGATCGATACTACGACTGAGAAGGTCCTGCAAAAGGCGGATACCGGCCGGTCACCCCGGACAATCAGCATTACTAAAGATGGAAAGTATATTTTCGTAACTTGTTATAACGCGGATCAACTTCAGGTCTTTGACGCCGATTCGCTGAAATTAATCGGTTCCTGGGAATCAAAGGGCCGTCCGGTGGCGGCCGAAGTATACCAAGAAGGAGATTTAATCGAGGTTTGGGTGGGAAACCACACCGCGGGAACGGTTAACGTCTTCACCTTTAAAGCAAACGATTAAAATTATAATCCAAAGGGCTGTCCCCTTTAAGGCGACAGCCCGGTTTAGTTTATTAAACAATGTTCCGATTGCCCGTATTAACTTTACGCCGAACTTTATAATAAGCGCATTAAGGTTCGGCGTTTATTTTTTCCACTCCCAAATACGGTCGCAGCGCCTTCGGGATGGTAACCGAACCATCCTCATTTTGATAATTTTCCAAAATGGCCGCCAAAGTCCGGCCAACCGCCAATCCGGAACCGTTCAGGGTATGCACGAATTCCGGTTTAGCCCCTACGGCGGGCCGGTAGCGGATATTCGCTCTTCGCGCCTGAAAATCTTCGAAATTACTGCAACTGGAGATCTCCCGGTAAGTATTGAAAGAAGGCAACCAAACCTCTAAATCATAACATTTGGCAGCCGAAAAACCCTGATCCCCGCTGCAAAGCAGCATTACCCGATAAGGCAACTCCAGTTCTTTTAAAACATCTTCGGCGTCATTCACTAACTTTTCATGTTCCTGGTATGATTCTTCCGGTTTAGTATATTTAACCAATTCCACCTTGTTAAATTGGTGCTGTCTGATAATCCCGCGGGTATCGCGACCGGCCGACCCGGCCTCGGCTCTAAAACAAGCGGTATAAGCCACATATTTGATCGGAAGTTGCTCGGGGTTTAAAATCTCATCCCGGTGCAGGTTGGTCACTGGAACTTCAGCGGTCGGCACTAAGTAAAAATCACCGGGGGAACATTTAAACATGTCTTCTTCAAACTTGGGAAGCTGACCCGTTCCGACCATTGAGGACCGGTTAACCAAAAACGGCGGGAAAATTTCTCGGTACCCGTGTTTATTACTGTGTAAATCCAGCATAAAATTGATCAAAGCCCGTTCCAATTTCGCGCCCCATCCCGACATCACCACAAACCGGGCTCCGCTGATTTTAGCCGCTCTTTCAAAGTCCATGATCCCGATGCCGGTTCCGATTTCATCGTGAGCTCGGGGCTGAAAATCAAATTGTCGCGGTTCTCCCCAACTTCTGATCAATTGGTTCCCGGTTTCATCCTTGCCGACCGGGACCGATTCGTGAGGCAGATTGGGGATTTCCAGTAAAATCTCGGTTAATCGTTCTTCGCAAACCCTGATTTCCTGGTCTAATTCCTGGATTTGGGCGCCTACTCTTTGCATTTCGCTGATTAGCTCGGCCGCATCTTGCCCTTGAGCTTTTAACCTTCCAACCTCCTTGGAAACGGTATTGCGCTTATTTTTAAGTTGCTCAACTTCGGTCAGTTTCCGACGGCGTTCTTCATCCAACTTAATGAATTGATCCAACGGCACTTGCGCCCCGCGTTTAGCCATTGCGGCGCGAATTTTCTCCGGTTCATTACGCACTAGCTTAATATCAAGCATTGCTGCCACTCCTTCAGTCGATTCTCCAAAAATTATTTGATCCATTATAACCCATTAAACGTTAAAAAACAATTCAAGCATATCCTTTCCAGTTAATAAAACGTTTAAATTTCACAATAGAAGAATTTTGTTTTCCAAACATTATGTGGTATAATAAAATAACCTCTTCCAATTCACGGTCCCGATTAACGGCCGTTGTCATGTGTCATCATCCGTATCGTTCGGCGCGACTAAGATAAGATCAGTCTCATGCTTATTAATTATTTAAATAATGCCGAATACAGTATCAGAAGCGTTTCATTTTTTACGGAGGTATCTCATGTCCGATTCTCAGATCGCCAAAATCATTATGGCGCTTAATAATTTAAGCGGAGCCCGCGCCCTTCTCAACGACGCCGTCAAAGAAGGCGGCGACATCGCCGCTACCCTGTCCCCGCTCTTGGAAATGATTAAGAGTTGCGAGGATGAGTTGCGGATTATCCAACATCAAAAAGGAAATTCTTAATTTTTTGGCCCAAAAGCCGATCATTCCCGGCAATAATGCGGCGGAATCACGGGATCTTCCCGGCGATAAGCAAGTAAACCATTGACATAAGTCCGTTCACATACCGTAAAAGTGCAAAACGGATGACCGGAAAAGATGGCGATATCGGCATCCTTGCCCGGCTCCAGACTTCCGATTCGATCCGCCGCGCCGACGATCATGGCTGCGTTAATGGTAATCGCCCGCATCGCTTCATTTTCATCCATACCTTCCCGGACCGCTACTCCCGCCTGAAGCGGAAGCCATTTTGTTTCCGAAGCCGCATCCGCCTGAAGCGCCACTTTAACTCCGGACTTACTTAGAATTCCGGGATTTTTAAGCGATAATTGGCTGAGTTCCATTTTTTCACGTCCCATTAATAACGGCCCGACTGTAGCCTTGACATGTTTCGCTCCCAGGATATCCGCGATTTTATAACCTTCGGTGCAATGTTCGATCACATAATCCAAGTCAAACTCTTCGGCGATCCTGACGGCGGTTAAGATATCATCTTTCCGGTGACAATGAATTCGAGCCTTAATCTCTCTATTTAAAACCCTTACTAAAGCCTCAAGCCTTAAATCGCGTTCCGGGTACTTGGGCGGCTTGCCTTCTTGTTCGGCCTCGATAAGAGCTCTGTCAAACTTGTCCCGATAATTCAAGGCCGCTACCAAGGCTTCGCGGAGCAGCGCCGCATTCCCCATTCGCGTAGCGGGAGATTGCTTTTTGCCCTCCCCATAAACCCGTTTCGGGTTTTCGCCAAGCGCCATTTTCATACCTTCCGTCCCGGGGACGATCATCTCTTCCGGAGTCCGACCGAAAGTCTTAACCAAAACTCCGATCCCGCCAATGACATTGGCGCTCCCCGGACCGGTGTAAACTGCGGTTATCCCGGCGGCTAAAACATCCAAAAAAGCCGGATCATCCGGATTGATGGCGTCTATTGCCCGTAATTGGGCGGTATTCGGCGCGGTCATCTCATTTAAGTCCAAATTGGAGCCGACTGAAGGTTCCCCATATAATGACAAATGACTGTGAGCATCGATCAGTCCCGGTAAAACCCATTTACCGCCGGCGTCGACGATTTCCGCGTCGTCCGGAATAAGAAGCCCTTTACCGACAGCCTTGATGGTTCGCCCCTCAATTAGCACCGTTCCGTTTTCAATTATATCACCGGTAACGGGAACTACTTTGCCGTTGATAATCGCAATCATCGGTACTCTCCTGAATAATCAAATGTTCATACTTAAAATAAAAAATTATGAACTCTTTAAAGCCATTCCAAACTCGACTTGCCGCTTTAAAACCGCGGACTTCGGTTATTATCGCCTAATATTTAGTGAGCAACTCCGTACCCGGATAATAATAGGCTAAAATTTCCGGGGCCGTCGCCCCGTCCAAGGCCATTCCCGCCGCCCCGCTTTGCGACATACCGACGCCGTGACCCCACCCGCCTCCGTTGAAAATAAAGGATTCCGGGTATCCATCCCGGCCCAGTTTGGGTTGGACCACAAACAAGGTGCTGCGCAACCCGCCCAACCGGTAAGTCATGTCGCTGCCGCTAAGGATATGGGAGCCGGAAGTTCCCCTAATCATAACCCGTTTGACCCGCCCGCTGATCCCCCGTTCCATGGGGATTATCGCTTTGATTCTCCCGATTTTAGCCCGAATCCGGGACTCCAGTTGTTCGCGGGTGATCCAAACCGTCCAACGGTAAGCGCTTCTAACGAAATAACCTTCTCTAAATGCGCTGCATTCCGGCTGACTGGTCAACCAGGCGGTCAATTCGTCCGGAGTTAACGGCTGCTCGCGCACAGATAGGGGTTTTTCCGGTAAAGCCCTCAAGTAAGGGCGGTCCGTTCCCCAGACATAAGCGCCGGTCTCGGAGTATCCGCCGCTGTTATCGTGATAAAAAGTGCCGGCCGGTTTGCCGTCATAGGTAAGAATCATTCCTCTGGTTGAGTTTACCGCCGCGATCACCGATTCGGTTTCTTGAGCGACTCCGTTATATACTTGGGAAGTGGGAGTCGCCGACAAATCAAATCCCTGAATCTTATACTTTCCTAAATTGGCTAAGGCATAAGTACGGGCGGCGATTGCCTGGGCTTCCAGTACCGCCGGCGGCCAAGAGGCGGGAATCTCCGCAGGAACCACTCCATAGAGATATTCTTCCAGATTAACCCGGTTAACTACGGTGATTCCGACTGCTTTGGGTATCGCTTCGATTATGCCTCGATAAATACGGAGTTTATCTTTGTCCCAATATGACCCGTTTCCGAACCTGGCGTCAAAGATCAACGAAGTGGCGCCGGGGTCATCGTAAGAAAGGCTAATCTCTTGCCGGGCGGTTAATAATAATTTACCTTCGCCGTTATAAACCTCGACTCCTTTCGCAGCACGCGCAAATAACAAAATTTCTCCCGCTTCTCCCGTTAATTGGGTCCCTCCCTTAACCGACAACCGGTACTGTCCCCCGGTTTTTACGCGG
The DNA here is from genome assembly GCA_012735315.1 of Bacillota bacterium. GTDB lineage: Bacteria > Bacillota > UBA4882 > UBA8346 > UBA8346 > JAAYHS01. The sequence continues at coordinate 24,393 of JAAYHS010000144.1, forward strand.
TAGCGTTGAATCTTAGAAATTAGACCGATCCTAATTTCGGGAATCGTTTCCCGGTTCTCGGCCGGCGCCACCAGCGGAGGCGTTATTTCCGCTATTTGAACCGGATTTTGAGTCGATTCCGGCTTAGTTTCGAAATCAGTTTCAGCAACCCCTTGAAAATCAAAGTTCGCCGGGTATTTCCAAGGCTCGGTGGAACCGGCTTTTAGTAATAAGCTATATGAGGTTTTATGTTTCTGATTTCCGAAGTAATTTTTAGCGAGGGGAAAATAGCTTCGTCCCAAATTGGGTTCTTGAGAAAGGGCCTGTTGGAAGCGGGCGAAGGCATCTTTTAAATTATCACATTTCTGCTCCAACAGCCCTAAAGCATAATAAGCCATGGGATTATAAGGTTGCAACCGAACTGATTCCGTCAAGGCTTCCCGCGCCGCTTCCGTTTTTCCTAAGTCGGTCAGAGCCAAACCGTACCAATAATGAATCTGGGGGTCGCTCTCATCCGGGTAATAGTATTTTACCGCCATCCCCGGTTGACCCGCCAGATAGGCTGTTTCCACTATAACCGAACGATACCTGAGATTAGACGGGTCTTTGTTAACGAGATATTCAAGATGGGTTAGGGCTTCCCGGTGCCTCCCGGTTACTTTTAACAGACACGCCAAATTAAGCCGCGCCTGGTCATGATTGGGATCGGCCGCTACCATCTTGCCTAGCTTCACTAAGGCCTCGGTAAACCGCCCCCGGTAATATAGTTCGGTAATTTGAAGCAATGAGTCGGCGGCGTTACTACTGCCATATATATCGGAAAAACTTCCGGATAAAGTTGCCAGCAATAAAAACAACCACAATAATCCCTTTAAAAAACGGCCGTGTTTTTGCGACTTAAAAGAAACCGGCCCCTTTAACCTGCTTTCAGTCCCAAACATCCTCGATCTCCTTTGAAAAAGCATTGCCTCAAAGAACAATATAAATATCGGGTTCTCCGAAGTCGAACTTTATAAAATTCGACTGTAAATGGAGTAAAAAAGAGACGGATCAAATAATCCGCCTCTTGAATAGGATTCAGCCGTTCAAAACCGTTATTGGCTTGCGGCGAGACGTTTATACATCTCATACCGCGCCTTGGCCTCTTGTTCCGCTCTGCTGTATAACTTCTCGGCCGTTTCTGGGAATTGTTTAGCCAAAGACGCATACCGGACTTCCCGCATCAGGAAATCGCGGAAATTAAAGCTCGGCTCCTTGGAATCCAGAATAAACGGGTTCTTGCCTTCCAGGGCGAGATCCGGGTTGTAACGGTAAAGCGGCCAGTAACCAGCCTCCACGGCCAGTTTTCCTTCTTCCTGGCTCTTGCTCATGTTGATTCCATGGTTGATACATGGGGCATAAGCAATGATCAAGGACGGCCCCTTATACCTTTCAGCTTCCAAAACAGCCTTCAAGAGTTGATTCTTGTTGGCGCCCATCGATACCGAGGCCACATATACGTAACCATAAGCCATGGCCATTAAACCAAGGTCTTTCTTCTTGATATTCTTACCGGCAGCGGCAAACTTGGCGATCGCTCCGGTCGGAGTGGCCTTGGAAGATTGACCGCCGGTATTGGAGTAAACCTCGGTGTCGAGGACCAACACATTTACATCGGCGCCGGAGGCCAGCACATGATCCAACCCGCCGTAACCGATATCGTAGGCCCAGCCGTCGCCGCCGATGATCCAGATGGATTTCTTGGTGTATAAGTCTTTCATCCCGGCGATCTCGTTCAAGATGTCTTTCAATTCCCCTGAAGCCCGATTGGCTTCGGCGTCAATCAACTCTTTAATTCGGTCTCCCGCTTTCCGGGAAACGACGGCGTCGTCTTTGCCCTCCAGCCACTCGTTGAAGGCCTCTTTCAGTTCGGCGGAGATCCCGGACTCCAAGGCTTGCTTGATTAAATCCGTTAATTTTTCGCGCCGCTGGGTAAAGGCTAAATTCATGCCGTAACCGAACTCGGCGTTGTCTTCAAACAACGAATTCGCCCAGGCCGGACCATGTCCCTTTTCATTTACCGTATACGGGTTGGAAGGCGCGCTTCCGCCGTAAATCGAAGAACAGCCGGTGGCATTGGCAACCACCATCCGGTCGCCGAATAATTGGGAAATCAATTTAACATAAGGAGTCTCGCCGCAACCGGCGCAAGCACCCGAGAACTCGAATAACGGCTTCCGGAACTGGCTTCCTTTAACGGTATCGGCGTTAATCGCGATGTCCGGAATCGGTTGCGCCTCGGCGAATTTATAATTTTCAATCTCCGCTGGGGCAACCTCCTCCAATAAGGCCATTTTCATGGGTTTTTCCTTGGCCGGGCAAATATCTACGCAGTTGCCGCAACCGGTGCAATCCAACGGAGACACTTGGATCCTGAAGTCATAGCCGCTGAATTCTTTGCCGATAGCCGCTTTGGTTTTAAATCCGGCCGGAGCGCCTTGTTTGGCGTCGGATTTGACCAAATACGGTCTGATAGCGGCATGCGGGCAAACATAAGCGCACTGGTTACACTGAATACAAGTTTCCGGTTCCCAGACGGGTATGCTGATGGCAATACCGCGTTTTTCATATTGGGTGGTGCCCACCGGGAAGGTCCCGTCGGGAGTAAAGGCGCTAACCGGAAGTTTATCGCCTTCCAGCCGAACCATCGGTTTCATTACCTCTTTTACGAAAGCGGGCACATTGGTGTCTTCTTCGATGGTCGCGCCGGTGGCGGCGTTCGCCCAGGCCTCGGGGTACTTAACTTCCTCCAAAGCCTCGACGGACCGATCAACCGCGGCAATATTCATATTCACGATTTTATCGCCTTTTTTGCCGTAAGTCTTTTTAATCGCTTCCTTGATATACTTGAATGCGTCCTCAACCGGAATCACATTGGCCAGTTTGAAGAAAGCGGCTTGCATTATCATGTTAATCCTGCCGCCGAGACCGATCTCGCCGGCGATTTTAACGGCGTCGATATTATAAAATCTGATCTTCTTCTTGGCGATGGTTCGCTTCATTTCCGCCGGTAGTTTTTCTTCCATTTCCGCCGTACTCCACGGGGAGTTCAGCAGGAAGACCCCGCCTTCCTTCAGTCCGTCCAAGATATCATAGCGGGTGACGTAAGACGGATTGTGACAAGCGATGAAATCAGCCTCGTCAATCAGGTACGTCGACTGAATCGGCGTCTTGCCGAACCGTAAATGGGAAATGGTAATTCCGCCGGATTTCTTGGAATCATAGACGAAATAACCTTGAGCGTACATATCGGTGTGATCGCCGATAATTTTAATCGAGTTTTTATTGGCGCCGACGGTGCCGTCGGAACCCAAACCGTAGAATTTGCAACGGTGAACTCCCTCAGGCGCGGCGTTGACGAATTCTTTTACCTCCAACGAAGTGTTGGTGACATCGTCGGTAATGCCGACGGTAAAATGATTCTTAGGTTCCTTGGCCGCCAAATTATCATAGACCGCTTTCACCATCGACGGATTGAACTCTTTGGAACCCAAACCGTAACGGCCGCCGATAATCAACGGACTCTCCAGTTTCTCCATAAATACGGTGCATACGTCTTGATAAAGCGGCTCGCCCAAAGAGCCGGGTTCTTTAGTCCGATCCAGCACCGCGATCTTCTTGGCGGTTTTGGGTAAAACGGCCAGGAAATGTTCGGCTGAGAAGGGACGGTATAACCTGACTTTGATCAAGCCGACCTTTTCGCCTTTCTTATTCAGGTAATTAACGGTTTCTTCAATGGTTTCGCAGCTGGAACCCATCGAAACGATTACCCGTTCCGCATCGGGGGTTCCAACGTAATCAAAGAGCTTATAGTAACGTCCGGTTAATTTGCCGACTTGATCCATGATCCGGGAGACGATCCCCGGGGTGGCCGCATAGAAAGGATTACTGGCTTCACGGCCTTGGAAGTAAATGTCCGGATTTTGAGCGGTACCGCGTTGGTGCGGATGTTCCGGATTCAAAGCCCGTTTCCGGAAGTCGGCGACCGCTTTCCAATCGACCAGCTTTGCCATATCTTCATAGGAAATTTCCTCAATTTTTTGAACCTCGTGCGAGGTGCGGAACCCGTCGAAGAAATGAAGGAAAGGAACCCTCGTTTCCAAGGTGGCCAAATGGGCTACCAACGCCAGATCCATAACTTCTTGCACTGATGCGGAGGCCAGTAGCGCAAATCCGGTTTGCCGGGCGGCGTTAATGTCGGAATGGTCTCCGAAAATCGAAAGGGCGTGAGTGGCAAGAGACCGCGCTGAAACATGAAAAACCGAAGGCAATAACTCTCCGGCGATCTTGTACATGTTCGGAATCATTAACAGCAAACCTTGGGAAGCGGTAAAAGTAGAGGTAAACGCTCCGGCCGCCAGCGAACCGTGGACTGCGCCGGCCGCGCCCGCTTCGGACTGCATTTCGGCAACCCGTACCGACTGGCCGAACAGGTTCTTCCGTCCTTGAGCCGACCATTCGTCGATTACTTCAGCCATAGGCGAGGAAGGAGTAATCGGATAAATAGCCGCAACATCGCTAAAAGCGAAAGCCACATGGGCCGCTGCCGTGTTGCCGTCGATCGTAACTTTTTTTGCCATTTAAATCCTCCTTAATCTATAAAAATAAATCGAAAAATCCGAATCTACTTCGTCGAGGCTGCTTAATATCGCGAAAAATTTCACAATTTCTCCCGAAGCCGACCAAGTAGAATAAGGTAATTGGTATTAGTTGAAATAATTTTAATCTAATTACCCTTCTTATAATATCGCATTTTTATCATCATTGAAAGCCCTTTTACAAAAAAATAACACGCTCTGAAGCGTGGATATCGGATTTTTTAAACGATTCGAATGATTTTCTCGTTTATTTCAATTTATTGAATCATTTAGCGACACATTTCAATAAAATAACGGTGGATTCGCAAATCAGGGGTTAATTCGGGATGAAAAGCCGCCGCCAGCAGATTGTCCTGCCTGACCATGATGATCTTCCCTTCCAATTCGGCCATCACCGTTACCTTCTCCTTTGCCTTGCCGATATAGGGCGCCCGAATAAAAACCGCATGAAACTTTTCCGGACCCAGTTCGGCGATGTCCAGATCCGCTTCGAAACTTGCGATCTGTCTCCCGAAAGCATTCCGCTCCGCCACAATATCCATCAACCCCAAACGAGGTTGATCGTTGCCGCTGATTTCTTTAGCCAACAAAATCAATCCGGCGCAAGTGCCGAAGATCGGGAAGCCCTTGCCTCCCATCTCCCGCAACGGTTCCAGCATGCCGTGTTTTACCAATAGTTTTCCGACAGTGGTACTCTCACCTCCGGGGATGATCAAGCCTTCAATCTCGCCCAATTGTTCCCGGTATTTGACCTCAACCGGCTCTACGCCGCAAGCTTTCAAGGAATTACAATGTTCCCGAACCGCCCCCTGCAGGGCTAAAACACCGATCTTCATGTCCACCTTCTTATACGAGTCAAGGGCGAATGCCGTTCGCCCTTCGATTATTACCTCACATACCGACTGTCAATGATCACTGTCTACTGTTCACTGTCCACTGAACTTTACCATCCCCGTCCGGCGATCTTTTCCTCCGGCTTCATGCCGCCGACATTGATGCCGCGCATCGCGGTCCCGATTCCTTTCGAGACTTCGGCCAACAATTTGGCGTCCCGATAGTGAGCGGTGGCCTCAACAATCGCCTTGGCCCGTTTCGCCGGGTTATCCGATTTGAAGATGCCGGAACCGACAAAAATCCCGTCACAGCCCAATTGCATCATTAACGAGGCGTCGGCGGGGGTGGCGATTCCTCCGGCGGCAAAGTTGACCACCGGCAACCTCCCCAATTGCTTGACCTCCAACACCAATTCATAAGGAGCTCCCAGCTCTTTAGCGATGGTCATTAACTCTTCATCCGAAGCATTTACTACTCTCCGGATATCCTCGTTGACCGTCCTGATATGCCGGACCGCTTCCACCACATCTCCGGTCCCGGCTTCGCCTTTGGTCCGGATCATGGCCGCTCCTTCCCCGATACGGCGTAAAGCCTCTCCCAGGTTGCGTGCGCCGCAGACGAAAGGAACTTTAAAAAGATGTTTATTGATATGATAAGCCTCATCGGCAGGGGTCAAGACTTCGCTTTCATCGATAAAGTCGATTTCCAAGGCCTCTAAAATTTGCGCTTCCGCAAAATGCCCGATCCGCGCCTTGGCCATCACCGGAATAGTCACTGCTTCCATTATTTTAATGATAACTTCCGGGTCGGACATTCGCGCCACGCCGCCCTCGGCCCGAATATCGGCCGGAACCCGTTCCAGGGCCATCACCGCTACCGCCCCGGCTTCTTCGGCTATTTTCGCTTGTTCGGGGGTGGTCACATCCATGATAACCCCGCCTTTAAGCATCTCGGCAAGCCCTCGTTTCACTTTGACTGTTCCAGTTTCCATGATCAAAAATCCTCCGGTCCTTTCTTTTGAACCTAATTTTATCGCAACTGATCATCAGGCGCAATAGAATCTATTAAGAAGATCAGAAATTTAATAAACCAAGGTGAATCGATAAAATGCTTATGAAAGACAGCCGCCTGTCACCGGGCCAAGTTAAAGTATGAAAATTAATTTTTAACTCCGTGTCTCTGCGCCTCTGTGGCAATATTATTTTTAATTGGCCACAGACACGGAGGCACGGAGAAATCCTTTTCCAAGTTTAAATGATCCTGATTGCGAATTCCGGGCATTCCCTGCTGCAATAACCGCAAAGAATACATTTAGTGTTATCGATTACCGCTTTTTCATTCACGATCCTGATCGCCTCGCTATGGCAAACCTTGAGACAACGCCCGCAAGCCTTGCAGAGAAACGTAACTTTAGCCCGTTTCCGGTAATTGTCGGCGATCGGTATTGACGGCGCCGGTCTCCCTTCAAAGATCGCCAAGTTCATCTCCAACTCTTCCCGGCGCAGCATTCCGACGGCAATCACCGGTATCCCGGCCTCGTTTTTGACAAAGTTGATACTATTCGCCACGTCTTTAATTAAATGCCCTCCGGCCAAGGCTTTCATGGCGTATAATCCTTTACCGTTATCCTTAGCCTCTTTAATTGCGGCGATCATCTCCGGAACTCCGCCATCGAGGATCCCCATTCCCAAGCGGTTAATCAACGGAAAGATGATATCGAGCCGCGGATCGGCGCCGCCCTTTCGGACAACGTTGGCTGAATGGGTGGCCAACCCGACCGCTTTGATAAGGCCTTTGCTCCGATATTCCAAAAGCGCTTCCAATGCTCCCGCCCGGTTAACCAAAGGTTCGGAGTCGCGGGAAGCATGGAGATGAAAGATCTCAATTTGGTCCCGTCCTAAGGCGTCGAGACTCTTCTCAATCGCTTCCTTCATCTCTTGATAAGAAACCGCCGCGGATTTCGTGGCCAAAACAACCGGACCCCCATAGCGTTCCAACGCCCATTTAATATGAGGGTAAGTGGCGTAGATCTCGGCGGTGTCGATGAAATTAACCCCTTTTTCTAAGGCTTCGAGGATTAATCTTCCGCCTTCTTCCGCGCTTAAACCGGCTTGCAGCGGACCCATGGGCAAAGCTCCGAAACAGAGGGCTGAAACTTTCAATCCGGTGTTCCCCAAAAAATATTGGTCCAAAATCTCTCTCCTCCATCGTCGGGATTCAGTCCGTTCTCTTACTTTTCGAAAAGCGGCGGCCGCTTAGCCGTTCCCTTTTTTATTTTTGATTCATCCCGGGGATTAAACCTCCGGGTTGCACGGCTGATTATTCTTCGTCTTTTTCCCCGCCGACTACTCGGGCCAAAGCGACGATCCGATCATTTTCGTCCGGTTTCATAATCCTTACTCCCTGAGTGTCACGGCCGGTTTCCGAAATATCGCTAACTTTGGTCCTAATGATAATACCCTCGGCGGTAATTACCATCAATTCGTCATTCTCGGATACAATCTTCACTCCTACAATCAACCCGTGTTTATTAGTGAGTTTCATGGTCTTAATCCCTTTACCGCCGCGAGATTGGACCCGATAATGCGCGAGCGAGGTTCGCTTGCCAATTCCGGTGGAGGTTATCACTAATAGATAAGCTCCGTCCCTGGCGATACCCATTCCAACCACCGCGTCGTTTTCCCTCAAAGTAATGCCTTTGATTCCCCGCGTCGCCCGCCCCATCGGCCGGACTTCGGTTTCAGGGAAACGAATCGCCAATCCCTTTTCAGTGACTAAAATCACTTCCCGGTTGCCGTCGGTAAGCTTAACCGCAATTAATTCATCCTGGTCATCCAGATTAATCCCGATAATGCCGCCTTTACGGTTAGTCTGAAATTCTTCGAGGGCCGTCTTTTTGACCACTCCGCGTTTGGTCGCCATCAAGAGAAAACTGTCGCTCACAAAATCCTTGATTGGGATCACCGCATTAATCCGCTCCCCGGGTTCGACTTGAATCAGGTTGATAATCGCGGTGCCACGGGCTTGCCGTCCCGCTTCCGGGATCTCATGTCCTTTTAAGCGATACACCCGGCCTTGATTGGTAAAGAAGAGAATTGTTTGATGGGTGGAAGTTATAAATAAGTGCTCCACAAAATCCTCTTCTTTGGTGGAGATACCGGTGATCCCTCGTCCGCCGCGGCGTTGGCTGCGATAAGTGGCTACCGGTTGGCGCTTGATATAACCGAAGTGGGTGATGGTTACCACGATATCTTCATCGGCGATTAAGTCTTCCACTGCGAATTCTTCATCCCCGTCGGCGACGATCTCGGTCCGCCGCGCATCGGCATATTTCCGCTTTATTTGTAACAATTCTTCCTTGACCACCTGCATAATCTTGTGAACATCCGCCAACAAATCACGATAATAAGCGATCGACTTTTGCAATTCCGCGTATTCATTTTCGATTTTATCCCGCTCCAAACCGGTCAAGCGTTGCAGCCTCATATCCAAAATCGCTTGCGCTTGTTTTTCGGAGAGCCCGAACTTAGTCATCAAGCCTTCGCGAGCGATCTCCACGGTCCGGGAAGACCGAATCAGAGCGATAACCTCATCAATGTGATCAAGGGCAACCCGCAAACCTTCTACAATATGAGCCCGCTCTTCCGCTTTGGAAAGATCGAATTGAGTGCGGCGGGTAATCACATCCCTTTGATGTTCCAGGTAATATTGTAATGTTTCGCGCAGGGTCAAAATCCGGGGTTCATTATTTACCAAAACCATCATGTTTGCCCCGAAGCTCTGCTGCATCATCGTATGTTTGAAAAGTTGATTCAATACGATATTAGGATTGGCGTCGCGCCGCAGCTCGATTACGATTCGCATTCCGTTCCGGTCGGATTCGTCCCGGAGATCGCTAATGCCGTCAATCGTCTTATCCCGAACCAAATTGGCTATTTGTTCGATTAAACGCGCCTTATTGACCTGGTAAGGGAGTTCATTCACTATGATTCGGTATTTACCGCCGCTCATTTCCTCGATCTTCGTCCGAGCGCGGACCTTGATCGAACCTTTTCCCTTTAAGTAGGTGTTTTTAATTCCGTCCCGCCCCAAGATGATGCCGCCGGTGGGAAAGTCGGGCCCTTTAACTATTCTCAATAATTCTTTGGCTTCGGTTTCCGGATTATCGATCAGTTGAACCGCGCCGTCAATAACCTCGCCCAGATTATGAGGAGGGATATTGGTAGCCATTCCAACCGCTATTCCCGAAGAACCGTTGACTAAAAGATTGGGGAAACGGGAAGGAAGCACTACCGGCTCTTCCATACTTTCGTCGAAATTCGGCTTAAAATCGACGGTCTTTTTATCGATATCGGCCAGCATCTCCATGGCCAATTTGGCCATGCGAACCTCGGTATAACGCATTGCCGCCGGGGGATCGCCGTCAATTGAACCGAAGTTGCCGTGACCGTCGATCAACATGTGACGAAACGAAAAATCCTGGGCCATCCGGACCATGGTGTCGTAAATCGCCGCGTCTCCGTGCGGGTGGTAACGCCCCATTACATCACCGACGATCCGGGCTGATTTCCGGTACGGCTTGTCCGGTGTGGAACCTGATTCATACATGCCGTAAAGAATCCGGCGATGCACCGGTTTTAATCCGTCCCGGACATCCGGCAAAGCCCGATCTAAAATTACACTCATCGCGTAATCCAGGAAGGATTTTTTCATCTCCTCTTCCAAGACTACCGGAACGATCTTTCCATCAGTCAATTCAGCCATGGTAACACCTCTTCTTTATATCTGAAGCCTGCATTCTATAGCGGTCAGAATACAGGAGACAGTGGCCAGGAGTCAGGAAATCGTAAGTTAAGATTCGAAATCCAAAATGTGAACACTCTTTTATGCCGGTTCTTAACTCTTCAATTCCTGGCTATCGCTTTTATACTGGCTCCTGACTCCTCAACTCCTGACTACTCTACCTTGAATCCCAACTCCTACTGCTTGCGTTCCAACGTTTTTACGGACATATCCTTAGCCGATCCTACCAAAACCTGTTTCGCCAGGTCATAAAAGAGGCCGGTTTCCACTACTCCCGGCAATTGACGGAGTTGAGCGTCGATCTTTCGCAAATCCGTTCCCGGCTTAAACTTAAGGTCGATTATAAACTGGCCGTTGTCGGAGACCACCGGCCCGTCTTTCCTGAGCCCCATTCGGAGTTGGGATTCTCCGCCCCATTCTTTGACGGTCGCAGTCACAAAGCTAAGGGCCGACGGAATGATCTCCACCGGTATCGGAAAAGTGGTCCCCAATTCCGGAACCAGTTTTGATTCGTCGACAATAATCACGAACTTTTTAGCCATGGCCGCCACAATTTTTTCGAGGGTATGAGCCGCTCCTCCTCCTTTGATGGCGTTCAACTCCGGGTCGACCTCATCAGCGCCGTCAATGGCCAGATCCAGTTCGGTACAGTCCTGAAGGTCCTTGACTTTAATCCCATACTTCCGGCAGAGAATTTTCGATTGAAAGGAAGTCGGCACCCCGGTTATTTCCAAACCTTCATCCCTGATTCTCTGGCCTAATTCCTCAATCAAAAAAGCCACCGTTGAACCGGTTCCGATTCCGCAAGTCATGCCGGACTCAATTAATCCGGCGGCCGCGGTCCCGACCAGTTTCTTTAATTCTTTATTAGTATCGCTGTTTTTCATTTGTTTCTTCCCACCAAGTTAAGATTTTTAACGATAATCCGCGTCTGTTGCGCCCGGTTCATGGTGTAGAGGTGAATCCCCTCGACTCCGTTTTCGAGCAACTCATTGATCTGATTTACTGCGTAATCAATGCCGAATTTTTCAAACTCCACCGGTTGGTCGCCGTATTGGTCCAAAAGCTGTAACAGTTTGGCCGGGAGTGAGGCTCCGGAAAGATAGATCATTTTTTTGATTCGATTCGGATTCAGCACCGGCATGATTCCGGCGGAAACAGGCGCCGTAACTCCCATCCGGAGCATATTCTCTTTGAAGTTATAAAATATCCGGTTATCGAAGAAAAGCTGCGTCACTAAAAAATCCACTCCGGCCTCTACTTTAGCGCGAAGATGCTCCCAATCGTCCCGCCAGCGCTTACTCTCGATATGTCCCTCGGCATAAGCGGCGGCCCCCACGCAAAAACCGCTATAACGGCGCAAATGTTTTACCAATTCGATCGCATAACGATAGTTCCCGGGCCTGAAGGTGATTTCCGGGCGGTCCCGGGGCGGATCCCCCCGTAAAGCCAGAATATTCTCGATTCCCTCGTCTTTCATTTGATTGACGATCTGATCCAACTCCTCCGGAGAATGGCCGACGCAGGTCAAATGGGCCAAGGTTTCAATGCCGTAGGTTTTTTTGATCCGGGAGGCAATCTCAATGGTCCGGCTCCGGTTCGAACCGCCCGCCCCATAAGTAACGCTGATAAAATCGGGGTTTAGATCCCTAATCCCTTCAATGGTTTTAAAGACCGTATCCAAGGGATATTCCGGCTTAGGCGGAAAGATTTCGAAGGAAAGAACCGGCGTTTTTTGTTGATAAAGAGATTTGATCAGCATTTAACCATACCTTTATTAATTATGAATTCAAATCATTTTTACTTCGCCATTAATCCGACAATTCCTGCACATAGCCGAACCCGGCCTCGGCGCGTTATCCTTTAGTCCATCGCTTCCAAGCTCGCTCCTTGAACCGCCTCGTGCAAACTCTCCGCCAAAGTCGGATGGGCATGGATCGTCCCCGCCAGTTGCTCAACGGTCAAATGGTGCTTCACCGCCAGCGTCGCTTCGGCAATCAAATCGCCGGCCCCGGGGCCGATTATCTGGACCCCCAGTATCCGACGGCTTTTTTTAGCGGCGACCACCTTGATAAAGCCCACCGCCTCCCCCTGGGCCAGCGCCTTACCGTTGGCTAAAAACGCCGCCTTGGCGGTGACCGTCTCCCAACCTTGAGCCTCCGCCTCCGCAGCAGTCATTCCAACGGTGGCTACTTCCGGCTCGGTGAAGATGCAATTCGGCATCGCTTCATCGGACCAGAGCGCCGGTCTTCCGGCCAGATGTTCGACTGCGGTGATTCCCTGAAATGACGCGGCATGGGCCAAATCCCATGGCTGATCGTTCACATCCCCAATCGCGTAAATCCAAGGAAGATTTGTTTGCAGGTTTCGGTTTACTTCGATTCGGCCGCGATCATTAATCCGGACTCCGATCCCTTCCAATCCCATCCCGTCGGAGTTGGGTTTTCTACCGACGGCGACCAAAACTTCAGCGGCAAATAACTCCTTCCCATCGGCCAGAATTAACTTGACTCCGTGGTCTTCTTTGATGGTTTCGTTCACCGAGACTCCGGTCAGAACCTCGATTCCTTTCTTCTTTAACTGCAACCGCAAGCTCCCGGAGACTTCCCGGTCCAGGTTGGGAATCAACTGCTCCATCAATTCGACGATGGTCACCTTCACCCCGAAAGTGGCGAAGATCGAGGCAAATTCACAACCGATCACCCCGCCCCCGACTACAACCAGCGATTCCGGCAGTTCCGGCAGTTTCAGGGCTTCATCGCTGGTAATGACCTTAATGCCGTCATATTTAAAGACTTCGGGAATCTGAGGCTGGGAACCGGTCGCCACAATTATTTTCTCAGCGCTCAACGAACGCTCGGACCCGTCAGTAAGCGTAATTTTCAATTCATGTTCGGAAGCGAACGCCGCCGCCCCGCCGATAAACTCCACCTTAGCCTGGTCCAACAGGTAATGGATGCCTTTAACCAACCTGGCGACCACTTGGTCTTTCCGTTCCAAGATCCGCTTCCAGTCGGGACGCGCCTCGGTCCCGATGTCGATTCCGTAATCGGCCGCCTTGGTTAGCAGCGAAAAGACTTTAGCCGAACCGGCCAGAGTTTTGGTGGGAATGCACCCCTGGTTAAGACAAACTCCGCCGACTTCCGACTTTTCGATTAAGCAAACCTTCATCCCCAGCCGGGCCGCATGGAGCGCCGCCGTGTAGCCGCCCGGGCCGGCCCCGATTACCGCCGCTTGATAGTCCAAACGAAATCACCGCCCAACACTTTTTCCATAAAAATTCTCAATCTTAATCTATTTTACCTTCCCAATTCCCGAATATTATTCATGAGTGAACGAAACAACGGTTAATGCCCCGGCGGTTCCGTTCGCTTCCGGCATCGATTATTTAGGTAAATACCTCTCCCCCGGAATCATTTTTTGATAAGGCCGTTCAATGATCCTGATTTCATCGCTGTCGCGATCGTAGATCGAATTCACGAATTTGAGCCAGTTAAAATCGTCCCGCTCCGGATAATCGGTTCTGGTCTGAAACCCCGGCCAGCGAGTCTCTTTTCGATAACTCAAATGTTCCACCAATTGCCGGGCGACGGCGATCCGATCGATTACTTCATGACAGAGCATCAATTGGTGATAATCGGCGGCGCTTAAACGGTCTTCCTGGGCTTGCAACCGTTTCAATTCCCCTCTGGCCTTGTCTAAGCCCGCCTGATTCATCTCATAAAAGGAGCCGATTCCGCCGGCGTATTCATCCATCACTTTCTGGAGGCGCTCCTCCATCTCTTCCGGCTGGACGCCGTCCCGGCCGCTTCGATAATGGAAAAGCGGTTTGGTGAGCCGTTCCAATTTGAATGATAAATCGGCCCCATTAACCGGGGTTTCCTCCAAGTCGTCTTGTAGTTCCCGCAACACCGATTGAGCCGCCAGATAGCCCTCAGCCCAACAACCGCTAACGAACTTGTAGGGATAACCTCCGGCCACGTCGCCGGCGGCATACAAGCCGTCAAGGGTAGTTTTGCGACCCTCATCAATCCAATAACCGGCTTGGCAATGGCCGCCCATCACATACGGTTCGGTGCCGCAAATCTCCACCGGCGCGGCGGACGGATCAAAACCGTTGGCCGCCCAATATAGCACTATTCCGGGATACATATCTAGATAAGCCGCTTTTAATTGCTTGACTTGTTCGGGGTTCAAATGCCGGGTATCCAAATAAGACGGGCCCCGGCCTTGCTTCTTTTCTTGAGTCGGCCCATAGACCCGGAGGCAAGTGGGAGCGCTTTCGCCGCCAAAATGACGGTAACGTAGTTTCATAAACTCCTCGCCGGCCGAATTAAGCTGTTTGGCGCCGAACCCCAGGGCCAGCGTGCCGGTGGGGCAAATCACGTCTTTAGTTCGCAATGCGATAAAACGCATTTCCAAACTGGTGAATTCCGCTCCCGCCCTGATTCCCATGGCATAGCCGGCTCCGGCGTTAAAAGGCGGGTACCATGTTTTATGGGCGGCCGTCCCCGGATTATTGGGACGGTATAGTCCGGAAGCCCCGCCGGTACAGCAGATTACCGCTTTGGCTCGGACCAGATGAGCCATACCGTCGCGGACGCCGAACCCAAGAGCGCCGGCCACCCGTCCATTTTCATCGATCAGCAAATCCGTCGCAAAAACCCGGTTAAGCACATCCGCGCCCGATTCTTTAACCTTGGCCGCTAAGATCGGTTTTAAGGATTCGCCGTTGATCTTGATATTCCAGCGTCCCCGCGCTTGATAACGGCCTTCCCGATCTTTTAATACCGGCAGCCCCCACTCCTCGACCTTGGCTACCATCCGGTTTAATTCCCGCGCGGCCGAGTATACCAAATCCTCCCGGATCAATCCCATGGCGTCAAACCGCACATAGCGGGTGAATGATTCCGGAGTTTCGCCGGGATTCAAGTAAGCATTGATGGCATTCATCCCGGCGGCCAAACAACCGCTGCGCTCAATATGGGCTTTCTCCATAATCAGCACTTTCAGTTTCGGGGCGGCTTCTTTTATGGTTACCGCAGCCATGCACCCCGCGGTTCCACCGCCGATGATCAATACATCGGTCCGGTGAGTTTCCATTTTAATCACAGCATTCAAATTAAAACACCCTCCCTTAAAGTCCCTTTGCTACTCTATGCGCAAAGCCCAAGGAGAGTGCTTCAATTTCGTCGTTCCCGGTTCGCCGCCGGTCGTCCGGGGTAAACTTATTTTCAAGACTTTACGTTTCCGGAGCTGAACGAGTTATTCGTCGGCGGTCGTTGCGATCTCTTCCTTCCAATTCTTTTGATGCAAAACTTTAATATCGGTAATTCGCCAAACCCCTTTGATCGGGTTCAAAATATACTCATCTTCGCGCTCCAAATACTCGACTACTAGCGGCGCGATAATCTTAATCCGGTAATCGACCCGATACTTGACTTCATCGGGCTTTTGGTATAACTTTTCCTGATTGAATTCTTCGATCTCGATCTTGATCAGATCTTTAGCGGCCGGATCAGCCGATTTATTGGTGGTATTGAGTACGTGGACATTAATGACCATGTTGGACAGATCATTTTTCACCTTATGAGTCGCTTCATCAACCAGGGGCACATTGACTTCCTTTACGCCTTGAAAATAATAAGCGATTACCTGATCCGGCGTTGTCGAGGCCGTAATTGTCGGCGGGGACTTGGACCAAATGAACATCCATGCAAATACAAGGAAAATCCCGAAGCCAATCCCCAATATTTTACCGTACTTTCGGAACCAAAGCCAAACCGATTCTTGAAGTTTAAATTTGATCCGGTTCAGTTCGGCCCGTTCTTTCACCTTCTTAATCTCATTTTCCGGGAGGAGCAGCGCTTGCTCCTCCATTAACTTGCCGAGCAGGGTGATTAATTGATCAACCTTGGGTCTTTTCAGGGGATCTTTGTTTAAACAACTGATAACCAGCTTGTTCAATGCCCCGCTAAGCTCAGGTTTAAGATCATTTGGCTGTATCATGCTGCCCCTTAAAATCTTGGCGACTTTTTCCTCTTGGCTGGCGGCCCGGTATGGTTCCACCCCGGTCAATAAGTGATAAGCCAGCGCGCCCCAACTGAAGACATCCGATTCCCGGCTCCAACCGCCTCCCTGGATAACCTCGGGCGGCCGCTGAATATGATACGCTTCCGTCAGAGATTTGGAAAGGTGGTTGAAGATTAACGGATCTTGAAGATAGAAGTCGTTCCCAGCTTGCTTGAGCAGACCGATGCTAACTCCGCCCAACGCTATTTCATTTCTGTGATATACCTGCATAATCTTTAAGATTTGGAGCAACGCCCGACACGTTTCTTCGATATTACCGCCCTCGAAGTCTTTGATCGCAAATGAACGGCTGTTTTCTCTTATTAAATATAATTCGTCGCCATACTTCTCCAGAGCAAGATACTTGATCAAACCGGAGGCTTTAATAGTTCTTTCGGTTTCGATGATTTCCCCGATTTCTTTTTGAATTTCCTTGCGAAGACTGACGCGGGGAGGAACCGCGAATGGAATCTTATCAAAAATGAATTTTTCCCCGGCTTCATTTTGAACCATTAGACACTCCGGAGCCAATTCTTTGACTAATTGGTACTTCATTGGGCCTTCCTCCTTTGGACCAATCCCTTCTTTAACCATTATACTATAATGTTTTAATTATTAAACATCCGATGGTTCATAACCTGTCAATAAATCCTTCCTTAACAATTATGTAAGATTTAAACGGATAACAATTAGTTTAACGGCAGGAATCGGTTAGAAGTTACCGAAATATAAATCGCGGATTGAGGTGATTTTTTTGGCGGAAAAGGAACATGTGGTGATCACCGTGACGGGCCAAGACCGGGTCGGTATCGTTGCCGGCGTATCGAAGGTTTTGGCGGACTTTGGGCTGAATATCGTGGACATCAGCCAAACACTCCTTCAGAATATCTTCGCCATGATTCTTCTGGTAGACATTTCCGGCTCCCCGCATAGCCTAGCCGATGTGGAGGCGGCTCTTAAAAAGGTAGGAGAAGCTTTAGGGGTAAAAATCGTAATTCAACACGAAGACATCTTCCGTTATATGCATCGAATCTAGGAGACAGGAGTCAGCAGAAAGGCAGTGGTCAGGAGTTGAGAAGCCACGAGCCAGCATTAAAGCAACCGTCGGGAGTTGAGGAATTAGAACCGGTATAAAAGCAGTCGTGGGAAGTGAGTAGTTAATATAAAAAGGTGTTAAGATTTTAGATTTCGAAGCTTAGCTTACGATCTCCTGACTACTGTCTCCTATCTCCTCTCCTGACTCCTGACTTCCGACCGCTGACTACTGTAAAATCGGAGCGTGGACTAAATGCTATACACCCCTCAGGAAATTTTGGAAACCATCCGGATGGTTGAAAATTATCATTTTGACATCCGTACCGTAACCATGGGGATCAACCTTTTGGACTGCGCCGATCCGGACTTAAATAAGGTTTCCCGGAAAATTTACGCCAAAATCATGAGGCTGGCCGCTAAATTGGTTGAAACCGCCCATTTGATGGAAAAAACATATGGGATTCCCATTATTAATAAACGGATCGCGGTAACTCCGATTTCACTGGTGGCCCAATCGGCCGCAACCGGAGACTATTCGCTGCTCGCCCGGACTCTTGACCGGGCCGCGGGTGAATTGGGAATCGATTTTATCGGCGGCTATTCGGCGTTGGTTCATAAAGGCGCCGCTCCCGGGGAAACCAAGCTGATTGAATCGATACCGGAAGCTCTTTCAAGCACCGAGAAAGTCTGTTCCTCGGTAAACTTGGCCACTACCAAGGCGGGAATCAACATGGACGCCGTTTATCAAATGGCCCAAGTGATCAAGAAAGCGGCCGCTCTTACCGCGGATCGCCACGGAATCGCCTGCGCCAAACTGGTTGTTTTCGCCAATGCTCCCGAGGACAACCCTTTCATGGCCGGAGCTTTTCACGGCGGCGGCGAAGGCGAAGCAGCCATCAATATTGGGATCAGCGGGCCGGGAGTGGTCAAAGCCGCGGTTGAGCGGCTCCCGGATTGCGACTTCCGGACGCTGGCCGAAGAAATCAAGCGGGTCGCTTTCAAAATTACCCGGGTCGGAGAATTAATCGGCCGCAAAGTTTCGGAACGTTTGGGAATACCTTTTGGAATCGTCGATCTTTCATTGGCGCCCACGCCGACCGTGGGAGACAGCGTCGCCAACATCTTGGAGGCAATGGGTCTGGAACGGTGCGGCGCTCCCGGCACCACCGCGGCCCTTGCCCTCTTGAACGACGCCGTCAAAAAAGGCGGGGCGATGGCGTCCTCTTCCATCGGCGGCTTAAGCGGGGCTTTTATTCCGGTAAGCGAAGACGCGGGAATGATCGCTGCGGTTCAAGCGGGGGCTTTATCCATCGAGAAATTGGAGGCCATGACCTCCGTCTGTTCGGTCGGCTTGGATATGATCGCCGTACCCGGCGACACCAGCGCCGAAACCATCGCTGCGATCATCGCCGATGAGATGGCCATCGGCATGATTAACAATAAAACGACCGCGGTTCGGATCATCCCCGTACCCGGCAAAACCGTCGGAGAGCAGGTGGATTTCGGCGGGCTGCTGGGAAGCGCTCCGATAATGCCGGTCAGGTCTTTCAGTCCGGAGCGGTTCGTACGGCGGGGCGGACGGATTCCAGCTCCGTTACAGGCATTAACCAATTAAAATAATTCTGCCGTCCTGGAACCGGGGCAATACCGGAACGCTGTCTATCGCGGTACAAGCTTTTAAATCGCTCTCCATTCCGATTTTTTTTAGATAACGGCCGTGTTCGGTCTCACTGACGAACTTCGTCAATCCGCCCTTCCTGATTTGCTTGGCGGTAAACACCGCTGCTTTGGCGGCATCCGTCAATTCAGCGGCGCCGGCTTCCGAAACCGACCGGGCGATCATTCCGGCGCAGGCCAAGTCTTCCAGGCTTAACTTGCCTTCCCGCCCCGAACAGACCAAAGTGGTATCCATCCTGTTTTGAAGCAGACACTCAACGATCCGGTTGATGTTTAAATAGGATCCGATTAAAACTTCGGCCGCGCCGGCAAAGGCTTTGATCGCTTTAGTCCCGTTGGTGGTGCAGAGAATTATCTTTTTACCGCCAACCTTTTCTCCGGTATATTCCCGCGGTGAATTTCCCAAGTCGAATCCTTCGATCTTATAACCTTTCCTTTCTCCCCCCAGCAAACAAATACTCCGCCCGATACTCCTTACCAGCAGCAACGCTTCATCATATTCACCGACCGGAATGACCTCGGCGGCTCCATTACTTAAAGCCGTAACAATGGTGCTGGTAGCCCTCAATACATCCAAAGCCACGATGCGCTTATTTGACAATTCGCGATGATTGCCGAGTTGGGGCAAGATCAAGACATCGATTAACATTTTAATCCTCCGCTTATGATACGCTGATTTAAGTGAAAATAAACATCGATAGTATAAGACTTCATCTTAATTGAACCTGAGGATCCGTTTTTAGGGAAAGTCAAAGCTCAATAAGAATATAATAACACTAGGGTAAACCGATGCCGTTCCGGAGGTAACTCCCGAAAAAAACCGGCTTTCACGCCGGTTTTTCGGAATAATGGCAGAGATAGCCGGAACAACAAGTTGCGCTTCCTTTTTTTAAATAGGGAGCGACCTCCAAGATCCGGACTTCAAAACGGTAACCCGCTTCTTGAGGATTAATCCTAAAAACTTCAAAGGTCGCGACCGGCCGGCTGGATCCCGAACGGAATTGGATGATTTCTCCCAGAACTCCCTCTCCACACCGTTGATTCATAATATCCGTGATTACTTCCGGGTCTATTTCCGTTTGATGATAAGTCAAGTGAATTATATAACCGCCGCCGAGATTGGTAATGCTATCTACCAGCCAATTAGCCTTGATTAAGAGGTGGAGGGTTTTAGGAGAATGAGCGGCATTCATCTAAATCCCTCCTTTAACGGATTAACTGTTAGGTATCGTATATTATATGTAATCAACCGAGCTTTGGCGCCTAAAAGCTGATAGCCCGCGCCCTGGTTACGGTTTTGGCGGTTTCGATTTTTTGAATCAGTTCCGCATCAACCGGTGTATCCACACTTAAGATCATAATCGCTTTCCCGCCGGGCTGTTTCCGGCCCACTTGCATGGCGGCGATATTGACCCGGTTCGCGCCTAAAATGTTCCCCACCTCACCGATTACTCCCGGTTGATCGGTGTGGTCGATGATAATCATGTTACCCGTAGGGGCCATCTCAAAACGGTAACCGTTGATCTCAACGATCCGGGCCTCTTTTTTCTCGTTAATTGTACCGGTTACGGTACATGTTTCCCCTTCAACACCGGCCTCGACCCGGATCATGCTGGAATAGACATCGACATCGAGCGATTTCTTCTCACTGATTTTCAGACCCCGCTCCTTAGCGAGAAAGAGGGCGTTAACTTGATTGACTTCCTCCGCCAGACTGGCCTGAAGCAATCCCTTTAAAAAGAGCGTGGTCAGGTAAGAAGTTTCCGACTTGGATACTTCACCCAGATAGCTGATCTCCACTTTTTTCAAAGATGGCGGGATAAATTGGGCCAAAAACTTCCCCAGTACTTCCGTCAAACCGAAATAAGGTTCCAGGGCGGAACGGACTTCGGGCCGAAGAGGCGGTAAATTAACCGCGTTTTTAAACGATTCCCCTTTTAAGACTTTGATTACTTCAATCGCTACGTCAACCGCCACGTTTTCCTGAGCCTCCCTGGTGGAAGCGCCCAGATGGGGAGTGACAACCGTCTGCGGCAGATCGATCAAGGTCCGGTCGGTCGGAGGTTCCGAAGTAAAAACATCGAGAGCGGCGCCGGCGACTTGGCCGCTTTTGATCGCTTCCGCCAATGCCTCCTCATCATAAATACCGCCACGGGCGCAGTTTACCAAACGGACTCCTTTTTTCATCCGGGCGAACTCCTTGGCCCCAAAGAGACCTTTGGTCTCGGGGGTTAACGGGGTATGAACCGTGATAAAATCGGATTCGGTGATGATTGTCTCCAAATCCGTCAGTTTAACTCCTAAGGAGGCCGCCTTCTCCTCGGTGAAGAACGGATCATACGCCAAAACGTTCATTCCCATAGCCAGCATCCGCTTGGCCACTTCGCTGCCGATTCGTCCCATGCCGACTATTCCCAGAGTCTTGCCGTTGACTTCAACTCCGGTGTATTTCTTCCGGTCCCAGGCGCCGCTTTTCAGTGACGCATGGGCTTGAGGAATATTCCTGGCCAAAGCTAGGAGCATGGCCACGGTCAATTCCGCGGTGGAAATGGTGTTGCCGTCGGGAGCGTTAAGAACGATGATTCCTTTTTTAGTGGCCGCCTCGACATCGACATTATCAACGCCGACTCCGGCCCTTCCGATTACTTTAAGGTTCGACGCCGCTTCGATAATATCGGCGGTCACTTTCGTCTGGCTCCGCACGATTAGGGCGTCAAATTTATTGATCTTCGCCAACAGTTCTTCCTTAGTATGATCGGTTTTGACCTCTACCTCAAACCCGGCTTCTTTAAATAAATCGATACCCGCTTGAGTGATTGGGTCGCTTACTAAAATTCGGGGCATTTGCAAACACCTTCCTTTAATAATATTAATAAAAAAAGCCTCTCGCCTGTGTTAGGGACGAAAGGCCGTGGTGCCACCCTATTTTTCCGGATCGGATCCGGTACTCTCAATAGCTATATCGGGCTAAACCGGTGAGACTTACTCTAATTTCTTCCCACTGCTCCGAGGCGGATTCACCATGACCGGCGCCGGTTTTCACCAACCACCGGCTCTCTATAGGCCCGGGAACATGGTTACTATTCCTCTTCATGGCATTAAAGATATTTTATTTTGTATTATATCTTTTGTGGGAACAGCTTGTCAAGATTAAGATTACGTTAACATTATTGAATTTCGTTGCCGTTCTCATCGATGCGGCGAATCTTTTCCTCCTTGCCGGTATTGGCATTATAATAAATTAAAAAACGGTCGTCTCCCAGAGTTCCCTCCACTTCATAACAGGGGACTTTGTTATACATCTCATCCAGGACTTGAGCGCGTTGGATCCGCTTGACCTTGAGATGCGGATTGAGTTCCGCCCTGAGCTGCGCTTCCGAATACCGGGGCGCGGCCGCCGGAGGAGCCTTTGGATCATTAAAGGTCAAATACGATACTGCGTCCACTCCCAAAATTTCGCCGTTATCCTGGGCTACTTGACATTTGATTAACTCCGGGTACATCAACACGCCGTTCCGGACCGGGACCATCGTTAAAATTGCGATATTGTCGTTCTCTTCCCGGGCGACCGCTTCCATTTGCGGGTAGCCTATTCGTTCAAGATACTCTTGCGCCTTGGCTTCGCATCCGTCCAAGCTTAAGTTTTTTTGCGGAACATCGCGATCGGACAACAACCAGACCAAATGCCCGCCCTTGACGCTGACGCTTACTTGACATTGGTGGCCTTGTTTGTCGGGGTCTTCCGCGGTAATCAAATAACACGGAAAATCGCCGTCAATTTTCCGTTCATACTTCAAACGGGCGTTATCGTAATCCGGGCCTAAAAATCCTTTGCATTTGCTCACCGCTTCCTGGGAAGTTAAATTACGCCCGGTAAGACCGGTCGGTTTGGGGACTAAGTCAAGGTTGTCCCCTTCGAATTCAATATCCGGAACCCGGCGCAATCCGTCTTCCAGCATCAAAAAGGCTTTGGCGACCTCGTTTTCGTTCAACGCCGGAGCGACCGCTCCCAACGTTCCCAAACGATCTACTTCCAGCCATTGCGAGCGCCGGTTATAAAACTCCTGTCTCATGTTTTGCAAATTTTCAGAAACTACCCGGCACTGATCCCGAAATTTTTTAAGCGTTTCCCATTGTTTTTCATTGGGAGCCGTTCCCGCAGTTAATCGCTGTTGGGCGCTGTTGAGACAAAATGCGCCCGCCGACGCCAGCAGTGATTTGGTCCGGGAGAGGTCCAGCGATGTCAAAGGCAATTGCCCGATATCTTCCTGACAAGCGTTGGCCTCCCGCCAAGAATCGGTCATTAACCGGATAAACTGAGGCGCCGACGCCGCCACCAACGCTTTTGACAATTGAGTTTCGAGGTTATTAACATGTCCGGTTAATTCTTCAAATGCTCTTTGGTATTGGTTTTCGGCGCTAATCTCCCATTGCCGCCGCGCTTGATATTGAGAGTACCCCCAGGCGCCGCAACCGACTAAAGCCAGAAAGAGAATTGGTATGACTAACTTATTTTTCATGATAACCATCCTTTCACGGAAATTCCTCGGCATGTAATATTCCCATTTTCAAAGGATGGCATGCGCGCCTTTAAACGCTTTATAGTTCCTTCGTTTTAAGTTATAATGAACTTGGATCCGTACAGTAAGCGATTAATCCATTTATGAATGCGGGCCAAATACCTGTCGATGGGGGCGGCTTGAGCTGGAAACCCGGCCCAATTATCGCTGAAATCGCCAATCCCGCCATTATTTACAGTCGTATAATTTTTGGGTTGCCACGCATTTTATGGCATCACATGATCCAAAGGAGGCTTTCCCATGAATCACAGCCGAAATCAGCCGGAGGAGACTTCCAATATCGGAATCAAAGGAACTCTCCCGGCTTTCAGCGAGCAGTTAAAAAACCGGCTCACTTTCACTTTGTCCTGGACCTCCGGCAATTTCTCCAATTTTGAGGAATGGCGGGAAGCCGCCCGGGCCAAGGTTTGGGAACACATCTTACCCCTTCCGGAACACCGGACGCCGTTCAACCCCGAAACCATCTCCCAACAGGACCGGGGAGCGTTTTTCGCGCGGAAAATAGTGTTTAATCTGACCGAGTTCAGCCGTGTGCCCGCCTTAATGCTGATTCCCAAAGGCCGGGGGCCGTTTCCGGCGGTGTTGCTGTTACACGATCACGGGTCCAAATTTGACATCGGCAAGGAAAAGGTGATCGAACCCTGGGATGACCGGCTCAAGCTGGAATCGGCTCAAGCCTGGTCAAAACAGCTTTACGACGGAAGTTTTATCGGAAATGAACTGGCCGCGCGGGGATATTGCGTCTTGGCCCATGACGCTCTCGGTTGGGGGGAGCGGGGTGTTGTCAGTTATGAAACCCAACAGGCGCTGGCCTGTAATTTGTTGAATCTCGGCGTATCACTGGCTGGTTTGACTGCTTATGAAGATGTTCGGAGCGCCGAATTTTTGGCCTCTTTGCCGGAAGTCGACCCGGCTAGAGTTGCGGCGGCAGGTCTTTCGATGGGGGCTTTCCGGGCCTGGCAAGTAGCTGCCCTCTCCGATGCCGTTAAAGCGGGAGTCGCCGTTTGTTGGATGACCACGCTTAAGGGAGTGGTGGTCCCGGGGAATAACATTCTCCGTGGTCAATCCGCGTTCTACATGACCCATCCGGGTTTGGCGCGTTATCTGGATTATCCGGATATCGCCGGCCTCGCCGCGCCGAAACCGATGCTCTTTTATAACGGGGGGAAAGACGCTCTTTTCCCGCTTGATTCGGTGCAAGAGGCTTACCGGAAAATGAGACGGATTTGGGGTTCCGGACAAGCAGACGACCGGTTGGAGACTAAAATCTGGCCCGATTTGGGGCATGAGTTTAACCTTGAACAGCAAAAAGAGGCCTTTCATTGGCTGGACCATTGGTTGAAAAATTGAAAACCTCCTAATTTTACCGAATTGTTTCTTCTCTCTTTCGCCAACGAGATTAGCAGCGATAAAGGCCAAACCTGCCCTAACTGCATGGCTCTCCTTAATGCATGCGGTAAAAATAGCTGTCATTTTTCCGTTCAACACTACTCAAATATCCTCAAACTCTCGATCCGCTCTCTAAATTTCTCGATTTTCTCGATTTCACCTTTGACTTCATATTCATAGATCCAGTTAGCTGCTTCCTTGCGGCTCTCAACCACTCGAATTTCGATCAAACATTCTTCCGCCGCTTCGAATGCCTTTTTAGGCGTTACTGAAGTTACCACAGTCTCGGTGAAGACGATTAATCTGTTATGCATCATTCACTACCTTTCGTTATAATTAGCCTTTCATTGGTCCATCTCGTTTAGTCAGATGGATATTTAATAACGCTAAGGCCATTGGCGTCCAGACGATCCAGCGACGCCGATTAAACTCTTTAATCTGCCGTTTAAATAAAGGTTCCATCAAAAACTTTCCCCTATTGCAATTAGCTTAAACTCTAAAATTGAGCACTTCTCCATTGACAACGCGAATCCTTCAGTACCGGCGGAACATTTTTACGCGGCAAAGCCGCGGCGATGTTCGGCGACGGGGACTCTGCCGCATATTGCGGTGTTTTGTTCATTGATCACAGCACTTTCCTTAATAAAATCCTTATAATATATTAATACCAAAACCTTGCCGAGGGAGGTGGGTTTGATGGACGCCAAACAAATACCCCTGCCCTTCGCCGGGACCGGAGAGGCCGTATCCCCCGATGCGCTTTTCGCGATCACCAATACCGGGGACGGCGTCGGCATCTTAGGCCGGACGACCAGCGGCACCGGCTTACAGGGCGAAAGCGAATCGGGAACCGGAGTAACCGGCGTTTCCCTTTCCGAAGTCGGAGTCAGCGGCTCATCCGACACCGGGACCGCCGTCTTCGGGACCAGCGGTTCCGGACCGGGGGTCTTCGGCCACTCCGACACCTACTACGGCGTGGTCGGCACTTCCAATACCGAATACGGCGTTTACGGCACTTCCACCGAGAATACCGGCGTGGCGGGGTTGTCCCGCGATCATACCGGAGTGGCCGGTACTTCTATTTCAGGAATCGGTGTCGACGGGTCATCAACCTCAAACATTGGCGTAAAAGGAGCATCCTTCGACAACTTCGGAGTGGCCGGTTCGTCATACTCAGGCGCCGGAGTGCGGGGAACATCCGATATCGGCGTCGGCATCAGCGGGTATTCCCCCTCAGATACGGCTATCGAGGGAATATCCGATACGGGCATCGGCGTTTATGCCCAATCCGAATCAAATATCGGTCTTTATGCAAGTTCGGGTTCGACTAACGGCATTTATGGCGTTTCTGCCAGAGGTATTGGGATTTACGGATACTCTCCTTCAAATATCGGTGTTTCCGGAAACTCTTATTCTCACTTTGGGGTTTCGGGATATTCCGCTACAAGCAGTGGGGTTTATGGAAGTTCTTCTTCCGGTCTTGGTGTTTTTGGACAGTCTGAAACTTTTCATGGGGTCCAAGGGGTTTCAAAAACCGCAAGCGGTGTGGCTGGTTTCTCCGATAGTGAATTCGGCGTTTACGGATCCTCAATCTCCGGGGTCGGCGTCTATGGCGTGACTCATACCGGCATAGCCGGTCAATTCATCGGCGATGTTCAAATTTACGGAACGCTGACCAAAAGCGCAGGCGGCTTCAAGATCGATCACCCGCTGGATCCGGAGAATAAATACCTTAACCATTCCTTTATCGAATCATCGGAGATGCTGAATATCTATAGCGGGATCGCCGTCCTGGATGATGACGGGACTGCTTGGGTCGAATTGCCCGAGTGGTTCGAGGCTCTCAATAAAGACTTTCGCTACCAGTTGACTTCCATTGGAATGCCCTCACCGCAACTATATATCGCTGAGGAGATCGCTCGGAATCGCTTCCGGATCGCCGGCGGCGCACCTAAGCAAAGAGTATCCTGGCAAGTCACCGGCGTCCGCCGCGACCCCTATGCTGAAAGGCGCCGGATACCGGTTGAGCAGGAAAAAGCCACCGATGAAAAGGGGTTTTATTTAGACCCCGCCGCTTACGGGCAACCCAAGGAGAAATCCCTCGCCAAGCGGCTCACTTATGATACTTCTCCCCCCGGTTAATCTTACAGGCCCGGTAAATCTGCTCCAACAGAATCACTCGAAACAACTGATGGGGAAAGGTGAGCTTTGAGAAGCTCAATCTCAAATCGGCCTTTTGAAGCACTTCGGCGGTCAAACCCATTGAGCCGCCGATCACCAACGTAAGCGGCGCGCTCAAAACCTCCCGCTCCCGGAGCAAACCGGCAAACTCCAGCGAATCGAGCTGCTTCCCGTTCCGGTCCAAGGCGATTAAGTAATCATGCTCCTGAATATGGCGGAGAATCATTTCGCCTTCGGCCTTGATTACCTGTTCCTCTTGGGCCGGACTGTACCGCTCCGGGCATGGTAGATCCGGCGTCTCCCTGATTTCCACCTTAGCGTAAGGTTTCAGTCTTTTTAAGTATTCGGCTTGGGCCGCCAAAAGATATTTTTCCTTCAGTTTGCCTACGGCGATAATTTTGATTTGAAGCATTAATTTCTCCCGACTCCATAAAGGCCGAATCGACGAAGATTAGCCATTCTCAGTTATGTTTGTTAATGATGCGCATTGATGCCGAGCGGTCTTTACAGTTTATAAATTTCACCGCCAACGCGACTCGATTCTCCTCATTGAGCAGCTCCCAATAATACCGCGCCGTTTGATCAATGTCGTCAAATACCCTTACCAATTTCGGCTCTCCGGCGAAGGACGGCAAGGGGTTCCCGTCCCCCTCGTATGTATGGATGCAATGGCCGTATCCGGCAGTATACTTGTCATAGTAATAAAAAGCCCGGAGGCAATAGTCGGGGTTATGGTTTTCCGTTTTTAAGATCGACAAGGCGTAGCTTGGTTCCCCGTTGAGGTCGATTAATCCGGAGATCCTGGGCGTATAGTGGGGCGCGTCCGGTTCGAACTCCCTGGTTTTGAGGGCCGCTTCAAAGGTCTTTTGTTGCATTAAGTAATTGTAAATCGTATCGGTCTGATCGCCGTTGCTGACGATATAATAGCCGTTCAAGTCTTTGATGGGGTAATAAATGATCAGCGACGGATCCTCCACTTTGCTCTCATCAAAAGCCTTGGTCCGCATGAAGCTTCCCTCTTGGACGAACACCCGGTTCCGGCTGTTATTGCTGCGGCCCATGATCCAGTATACCTGGACATAATTTTGGCGGTCGGGGCTGATGCCGATGATGATCCCCCGGCCGGGATAAGGATTGTTTTTTAAATTTTCTTCGTTTAGTAAAGCGATTTTTTCCAAGTCCATTTCAATCATCCTTTTATTATTGTTTTCCAAATCTTCGACTCGCCGAAGCAATGTTTATATTTTAACATAGATTTCCGGCGAAAGAAATTCAGTAATAATTGTGTTAATTCAACTCAATCCAAAACACATACATTGGTCTGCCGTCAACATAAGATTTAGATTCGGTCAACACACCGCCACATTTTATAATAGTCTTAATGGATGCGGTATTACTTGTGAAACAACTTAGCATAACTCGCTTTAAGCCTATAGATTTTGCGTACTCAAGCCCCATTTTTAGCATCTCTGTAGCATAACCCTTTTTTCGTTCACTGGGGCGAACTGAATAACCAATGTGTCCGCCGTATTCTTTTAAGAATTTATTAGCCAAACTATGTCTGATATCGATCATTCCAATTATTTTATTGTCACTTTTCCTGACAGCAAAAAAAGTGGTGGCCAAAACCCAATCGCTTCCGACCGTTTCAGGATTATGATTCTTTTCCGTATTATCAAGCCATTCCTTATAATCCATCTGATCGAAAAGGGCGCTTCCGTTAATAATCGGCTCATTGTTCTCAATGAATTCGTTTTTAAATTGATTGGCCATAGCTTCATGCCGCATCGTAGGTATTTCCAAAACGATGTCTGCCAATTGAGCTCACCTCATCAAATATATGTGTATTTTGCCCGCTCTTTCTTAAGCGTTATATGTCGCGTTCAGCATCTTAGCATCTTTTTTTTCAACTGCTTAACCGCTGCCGGGCGCGATCGTCAACGAAAAAACGAAAACTTGATCCGGGTGAGATTGAAAATGATCCACTAACGATCTTGAATAAGCGATCCACTTAAGCACAAAAATATAAAGCGCTAAAGAGAGCTTCTCCGGGAGGAAAACGGCAAATCAAACATTTTGCCCCACCTCCCTTACGGCGTCATTTTCCGGCGGAACTTCAGTCTTCTCGAAATTCCCCTTTTTTAACTGGCCTTGAGCTATGTGATGATATCTGATATATTGATAGTGGGTCATTTCAACCCATTATTATTTCTTCTATCGGAAACAGAATTGTATTATCAAATAGAGCTTTTTTCGGTGATGACAATAAAACTGCCTGAATATGGAGGTTATTAAATGGTTGATCTGTGGTTTTCGGAATACCATACCGAAGATGTGCGCTTTTCGGTTAAAGTCGAACCGCTTTGGTCCGAACAAACCAAGTTCCAAAGGATTGATTTCTTCAAAAACCCGACCTTCGGCACTTTTTTTACCCTTGACGGTTTCCTGATGATGACCGAGAAAGATGAGTTCATTTACCATGAAATGATCTGTCATCCCGCCTTTGCCACCAATCCCGAGATCCAAAGGGTGTTGATCATCGGCGGCGGCGACGGAGGAACCACCCGCGAAGCGGCGCGCTACCCAACGGTTCAGCGGATTGATCAGGTGGAGATCGATGAGCGGGTGGTTCGCCTCTGTCAACAGTATTTACCCCAAACCGCTTCCGTATTTGAAAACGAACCCCGGCTTAAGCTGCATTTTGCCGACGGGGTAGAGTTCGTCAAAAACTCTCCGGAGGGGACTTATGATTTGATTCTGGTCGACTCCACCGATCCGAGCGGTCCGGGCGAAGGCCTTTTTACCCTTGAGTTTTATCGCGACTGTTACCGGGCCTTAACCCCGAACGGGATCTTAATCAACCAACACGAAAGCCCTTACTATCCGGGTGACGCCCGGGAGATGAAACGGGCTCACCAAAAAATCAAAGCCACCTTCCCGATTGCCAAGGTTTATCAGTTTTTCATGCCGACCTATCCTTCCGGCCATTGGCTGTTCGGTTTCGCCGCCAAGACGCTCGACCCGGTCGCCGATTTCAAACCCGAAGCGTGGCGGCAATTCAAGCTTAAGACCAGATACTATAATACCGAAATACATTCGGCCTCGTTTGCCCTCCCCACTTATGTCCGGGAGATGCTGGACGAGGTTGAGTGAAGCAATTATTTCTACGGAGGATGGTGGTTCCTCCTTAGCGCTTGCGCGGCAGGGACAAGGGGTCTTTGTTTTTCCGATCTCCACTAACTATACCGTTTCATGTTTTTTGTAATATCGATTATTGGTTTTTTAGTTTTGAATGGCACTCACAACGCCGTTATCAAAATAAACATAATTGCTTGACCCATAAACCCATTGTTCACTTACCCTGTTTGCAGTTGTGGTTCTATAAACTCTCTCCGGCTTACCCCAGCTCATCAATACCATCTCTTTATTCATTCCTATGTAAATTTTGTATTCTTTAATTGCATCCCATGCCCTTTGAGGCCATTTTGGGTATATTTTGACAGGATCACTCAAATACCAATATTCTTCAAGTGGTCTCATTAACTTATTGGAAGTGTCATTAATGCGTGAATATGATCCTTCCCATAAGACGATATCATTAGTGGTACTTACCAACGTAAATTTTAACGGCCAGGTTTCATTATGTCCCCATTCTATATTTTGAATTACATAACCAGCTAAGTTGGGCAACCGTATATTTTTTGGTTTATTGGTTACAGTATCTAAAATATAAGGGCTAGTTCCCAAATCTACTTTTGTCCAAATGGTTTTTCCGATATATTGTTTCACGTTCTCCATTTCTGACTTAAAGGCGATACTTTCTAAATTACCACCATATCCTTGTCCATAAACAATTTTTCCGTCTTCAGTTTTAAATGTTATATACAAAATCCCAGTATCTTGTTTTAATTCAACTATTCTTGCTGATTTATTTGCCAAATCTGTATAAGGAATTGGCCCAAAGCCTCCAAAGGTATAGGAATATAGTTGATAACCATATTTTTGCATTGATTCTGTCATAGGTAAAAAAATAATTTCTTTTCCAATCCAGTCATTATAATTTTGTTCGGCAAATGCAGGAACTAATGAAGCCAATAAGCAATTTATTAACAATAGAAATATTAGTAGTTTTTTCAAAAAAATCACTCCTTTTTCATCTCTCAAACCCCTATGATTTTTTTATCTCTTAAAAGTTTCCCATATAAAAAACTTCAAAATCAGCTTTCCCTTGATGTTTTTTTAAACCTTAAAACACAGCTCAAACCCTAGTACGAAGCCATTTAACGCAACCGCGCTTAAATCTATAGCTGTAAGTGCTTACTCTCCATGATTTGACTTTTAAAATATAATTCATAAGATATATACCTCTGTTATACAACGTATCTGACCTCAACTTTAACACCAGCGAACTAAGCTGGTTGGCTGGCCGACAATTATTCTATTCCATGCAAAAATTTTAAGAGTTTTGTTTTTTCCTCAGTATTACCTTCAGAAAAAAACCTATCATAAGCTATAGCTTTCTTTAAAGCCTTTTTTAAATCTTGAACATCTCCCTGCCCTGGCATTGACATCACAATATCTCCTACAATGGAACCAAAACATGCTTGATGGATTATATCACAAATTTCTTGCAAAGTTTCAATGAATTCTACCTCTTGTTCTGGAGTAAATTCTCCCAGTGCTTTATCGCTTAAAAATGCTTCTTTATCATAATGAGCTAATAATCTATTTCTTGCCTTTTTAATTAAAGAATGAAAGAAGCCAGCTTTTTTCTTTAATTCTTCCAATCTTTCTTTTATATTTTCTGGCCAATTTATAGAATCAATAAGGTTTTCAACCGTAAAATTTTCTCTTTTTACACCATTGTCATATCCACGATCAGAAATTTTAGCAAACTCTAATAACAACGTATTAACAATGATCTGATTTATTTCCAAAAAGAAGGATTTTGCAGTACTCTCCATAATTAACTTTGCTTTATCATTTTCAAATAGTTCTTTATAAATATATAATTTTGCTTTTAAATCAACAAAATAGCTACAAAAATTTTTTACAATTTCAAGAGCAGCTTTGTCCGTATAGTTCAGTTTATCCATTTGGCACTCCGTATGTTTTATAATATAGACTTCTTCGAAATTTCTCCGATATGACTCTGTTCGCGAAGGGGCCAGTCGAAGGGCAGGTATGTTATATGCCCTTTTCTACCAAAACCAACCTGGAATCCACTTATGTAACTTCGCTAAAAATTCTTTATTCTCCTTCCGTTTAAACCCAATCAATCCCAAATATTAACTGCCAACCAAACTTCCCACCCGAAAATAGTCCACAAAAAAAAGAGGCTCACGCCTCTTTTCACGGTTTCAACTCATCCACCGTCACCGTAGTCTGTTTCAACTCCCGGCCCCGGTAAAAATCGACCTTCAGTTTGGTCCCGATCTTATATTTCCCGACCACCTCACGGAAATCTTCCTTGCCGATCGGCTCGCCGTTGATCTTGACGATAATATCGCCCGGGACTAACCCCGCCAGATGCGCCGGGGCGTTCTTAATCACCTGCACGATTAAGATCCCGTTGTTTACCGGCAACTTCCGCCGCAACCGGTATTCTAAAACCTCCGTATTCTCTGGAGTCAAGACATAATATCTGATTCCCATCCCGGGACGGCTGACATAACCCTTGGAAATCAACTGGTCCGCCACGGTCTTTACCGTATTGCCGGGAATAGCGAACCCGATCCCTTGGGATTTGGCGGCGATCGCCGTATTAATCCCGATAATCCGGCCGCTGCTGTCGAGGAGCGGACCGCCCGAGTTGCCGGGATTAATGGAAGCGTCGGTCTGAAGCATATTCCGAAGCACGCTTTCGGAACTGATCTCCACCGCCCGGCCTTTGGCGCTCACCACGCCCACGGTAACCGTATTCCGGAATTGTTTGTTCAGCGGGTTGCCGATGGCGATGGCGATTTGCCCCTCCTGGACTCTGTCGGAATCGGCCCACTGGGGTGTGGGCAGGTTCTGATGGTCGATTTTTAAAACCGCCAGGTCCGTCTGGGGATCGGCGCCGATCACTTGCGCCGGATAAGAACTGCCGTCATTGAGGACCACCAAAATTTTATCCGCCGCCGTTCCCTTTAAACCGCTGATCACATGGTTATTGGTTACGATATAGCCGTCTTTGCGATAAATAACACCGGTACCCAAACCCTCAACATTCCTGAATCCGGGACCGGTAAAAAAGTCAAACTCTTCGATGATGGTGTTGGTGGTGATCATCACCACCGTAGGGCTGGCTTTTTTGACCACATTAATCGTGGCCTGCTCGTATTCATTCAAAGAAAGCGACCGGGCCGAAGGCGCGACCGGCTGCTCGACCCGGATCTCCGGCGGCGAAGCCTGCTGCGGAACGGGCTGGACCGGCTGGACCGGCGCCGGGCTGACCAATGCCGCCCCGAGGCCGGTGAATTTCACCGCCAGCACCACCATTAGCGCGCCGACGATGCCGGAGATGATCGCGATAATAATATACGGAATCTGGCGCTCGTGCCTGTCGAAACGAAACTGATTCATCATTACTCCTCCGTCACTAATCAAAGAACTTCCAATATCCGCTTAATTATCGGCATTAGTACGGAATGACAAAAAACAGTCTTCTGAATCCGACGCTCATTGTGACATATATAATAAATAACGCATTTATTCACTCCCGGTTCCTTCCGGGCCGTAATTGGTAAATATCGATCGACAGAAGCTTGTTTTCATGATTTACCGGAGTTTGCGTCTGACTTAAGGACCAGCCCCGCTCGATCATTCTTAAAATGAATTCGACAGCCGCTTCTCTTCCGGGATCGGCCAGCCAAACCAGGCCGTCGGGTTTAACCGTTTTTTCGATTACCACGATTAAAGCATCATGAAGCGTTTTTTCATACAAAATATCGGCGCCCAGCACCAGATCGAAGCGGCCGATTTCAGGGAAAGCGCGCCAATCCGCCAATAACAGCCGGGGTTCGGGCAACCCGTTGCGCAGCGAGTTCACTCTGATAAACCG
The DNA here is from genome assembly GCA_012735315.1 of Bacillota bacterium. GTDB lineage: Bacteria > Bacillota > UBA4882 > UBA8346 > UBA8346 > JAAYHS01. The sequence continues at coordinate 58,625 of JAAYHS010000144.1, forward strand.
CAACGCCTCTTCCAGGTAGTCCGTCTGGAGCAGATCGGCGCCGGCAAGCCTGGCGGCGATCCCGGCCAACCCGACCCCCGCGCCCAGTTCCAATACGGACCGCCCCGCCACCAAATGCGCATTATCGGCGATAAAACGGGTTAAACCCAAAGCAGCCGGCCACAACTCCGCCCAAAACGGAATCCGATCGGCGTCGCTAACCCCTTCCAACAGCTGGTCCAAATCAGCGACTTTGATTATCTGAAGCGGCTGCTCCTTGAATTGCGCCGCCACGGTTTGTAACTGAAAACGCCGCTCCAGTTCCCGGTATAACTCCCCGGCAGCCGCTCCCTTGCTCACGGTCAAGCCGTTTTGCCCCACGCATCCACCTGCAGTTTCACGGCGGCGATCAACTCTTCCAATCCTTCGGCGCTGTCGGTCTCGAAATAAATCCGGATCAAGGGCTCGGTGCCCGAAGGCCGGATCAAAAACCAATTCCCGTTTTCGAGAATAAATTTGAAACCGTCGACCGTCCTGAGTTCTCTGATTTTATGGGCTCCGATCCGCTCCAAAGGCGCGGTTTTACATTTATCCAAAATAGCCGCTTTCACCGGTTCCGCCAAGTGAATATCCAATCTCCGGTTATAAAACCGGCCCACCTTCGCGTATAATTCCTCCAACGTCGCCAGGAGAGGCTTGCCGGAAACAGCCCGCAATTCAGCCATTAAAGCGCAAGCCAGGATGCCGTCTTTTTCGGGAAGATGCCCCTGGATGCTGCGGCCGCCGCTTTCTTCCCCGCCGATAATCACCGGCCTGGTCCGCATCAATTCACCGATGTATTTGAACCCTACCGGAGTTTCCACCGTTTCCACGCCCAATAAGTCGCCCAGCCGGTCGATCATGTGGGTGGTCGCCACCGTCCGCGCGGCGATCCCTGTTAACTTCCGGTTGGCGATCAAGTGCCACATCAATAAGGAAATTACCTGGTTGGGATTTATATAGGCGCCGTCGCTGTCGACAATCCCGAACCGGTCCGCGTCGCCGTCGGTCGCCAACCCGATGGCCCGGTCCCGGGACCTTACCAAATCCATCAGTTCCCCTAAAAATTTGCCTTGGGGATCGGGCATCGCCCCCCCAAAAAGGGGATCGCGCCGGTTATGGATCTCCTCGACCGGACAATCCCGGAATAAACCGGCGAGATAACCCCGGCCGGTCGCATACATCGGATCGATTACCAGTTCCAGACCGGCCTTTTTGACGGCTTCGACGTCGATCAAATTCCGTAACCGCGTCAAATACTCCGCGCTGGGATCGAACCGGGTGATTAATTCCGGCGCCGGTGGTCCGGGTAAGATTTCTCCCCCATCCTCGGCCAAGTTGGCTTCAATGGCTTTGGTGATTTCCAGGGAAGCCGGCCCGGCGTATTCGGGGATGAACTTGATTCCGTTATACTCGGGCGGGTTGTGGCTCGCCGTAAACATAATCGCCCCGAAAGCCCGGTACAGAGTTACGGCGAAAGCGATTACCGGGGTTGGAAAATCCCTCTCGCCAAGATAGACCTTGATTCCTTGCCCGGCCAATGCCTCCGCCGCTTCCTTGGCGAAAAAGTCCGAAAAGAACCTGGCGTCATAACCAACCACGATCCCCCGATCTGCGCCGTGATGATCCTTGGTATAACGGGCAATGGCATTGACAACCCGGCGCACATTGGGCAGATTAAACCGGTCGTACATCAAATCGCGCCAGCCGTCGGTTCCGAATTTGATCTCGATCATTAAATCTCCTCCTTGGTAATTCCTCTCTCTTAATCAACTGAAAATAAAGTTATTATTCTTCATCTTCCATCGGTTTCCTTTCAGCCCGGCGCTAAAAGTTCACCACCCCCGCCCCGGAGGCAAACCGGCGTATCAAGGGACAAAGGCCCCGTTCCCTCCGGTCTAAAGCGAACATATCCTATTGTTGATGGATTAGTTTGAAACCCATGGAGGAGGTGAATTAATGAGTCACCGTCATTCGGAAAATTCCAAACCCGAAGCCCAACCGGTCGCCGTAGCCAACGGGGAAGCTCACCCGTTTTTAACCAAAAACGATCTAACCTTATTAACCATGGTTACTCCCTTTTTAAGCGCCAATGGCCAAAAGTTGCTCTCGTTTTTTATCAACTTTAACAACCGGGCGCCGGCCCAAGCGCCCGATTTAAGCGGAATCTTCAATCTTTCCGCCGGTTCCGGAGGCAATCGCTTGCTCCAGGAATTACTCCCCGCCTTGCTCGCTTTGGCCGGTAAAACGACCGAACAAGGGGGTTTTGACCCCGGCCTATTAACCGCATTGATGGGAATCATCAACAATAACACCGGCAATGCGGCGCCGGAAACGCCTTCATCCTGAAACCGTCACCGCCGAAAACACCGGACCCCGGGTAAAAGCAACGCCCGAATTCCAGTCGCGGCCAACCTATAATAAACAAAGTGGGGTGGCTTACCCCACTTTTACTTCAATTAAAAACCGCCGCTTTGAACCGTCGCTCCGGCAAATCATTGCTCCATTTGTTTGGCTAGAAAACCCGCCGCGGTTTCGGCGATCTTAACTTCCAAATCACCCATCACCACATTCGGTTCTTTACTGGAGAGGATCACCGCGCCGATCGGGTCTCCTTCGGCAATGATCGGAGCAATTACTTGAGCGGTAAATTTGCACTTGCCCTCATCTTCCTTTACCGGACAGGCGTCGCAATATTTATGTTCGCCCGGTTTCGGCATCAAGACCACTTTCCGGTCCTCAATGGCTTTTTCAACCGCTCTCGAAATCGGTTTGTCCAAAAACTCCTTCTTGGCCGCGCCTGCTACGGCGATAACCATGTCCCGATCAGCGATACATGCGATATGGCCCGTTGACTCGTATAATGAATCAGCGTATTCTTTTGCAAAATCACCTAATTCACCGATTGGAGAGTATTTTTTTAAGATAACTTCTCCTTCACGATCAACAAAGATTTCCAACGGGTCGCCCTCTCGAATCCGTAAAGTTCGCCGGATTTCCTTGGGGATGACCACTCGGCCCAAATCATCGATTCGCCTTACTATTCCGGTCGCCTTCATCCCCCATTCCCCCCTTTTCTACTTCTGATTTTTTTAAATTTGGTGTCAGAGGACCTGCCACCCGTCAACCTCACGTCAACTTCAACATTCAATCTCAACATCTTCTCCGAATTTGGACTACTTCACTGATAGTATATAGTTAATAAAACACTTTTATTCATTTGAGCAGCTTTTTAAACATCGATTTAAAAAAATTACCGTTTGTTTTCCCAAATACTGCCGTCCAAAGCGCGGTTAGCTTAACCGTTTTTTGCTAAAAACAGCTCCCCATCATAAACCGGGAGTCTCATGGTCCGCTTCCGGCTAGTTTGTCCGTTGCCTTAATATTTCCAAACTGTTCAAAATCATCCGCAGCAAATCTTCGGAAGCCGCCCCCCCTTTCCAACGAAACAATGGCGGTCTGCCGGGCTGATATCGAAATTGGGTTCGATATTTTTGTAAAATCAATAAAATTTTTTCATAATCGACGCTTAAACCCGGATGCAGCTTGCCGATTATTTCCGCGCGCTCTTTGGTAATCGAAGCGAAACCCAATTCCCGCGCCAAAGCCTTCAACTTGGCGATGTTTATCAAATTTTCCACCGGAACGGGCGGAGCGCCGAAACGATCGATAACCTCCGCGGTTACCCGGGTAACCGCTTCCTCGGTAGACGCCGCGGCGATTTTTTTATAAATATCCACTTTCTGTTTTTCATCGCCGATATAACCCGCCGGAATATAGGCGTCAACCGGAATCTCCACTACCGGTTCGGGCGGTTCGGGGAGAATTTCGCCTTTGCGTTCCCGGATCGTTTCTTCCAAAAGCCGGCAATAAAGCTCAAACCCTACCGCCGCGATCTGCCCGTGCTGTTCGGGCCCGAGTAAGTTTCCGGCCCCCCTGATCTCCAAATCGCGCATCGCTATTTTAAAACCCGAACCCAATTCGGTAAATTCCCTGATCGCCGCCAGTCTCTTCTCGGCATTCTCCGATAAAATCTTGTCTTTGCGGTAGCAAAAATAAGCGTGCGCGACCCGGTTGCTTCGGCCCACTCTCCCCCGGAGTTGGTAGAGTTGCGCCAATCCCAAGCGATCGGCGTCATAGACGATTAACGTATTAACGTTCGGGATATCCAGACCGTTTTCAATAATAGTGGTGCATACTAAAATATCGCTCTCGCGCTCGTAAAAATCAAGCATCACCCGTTCCAACCGCTCTTCGTCCATCTGCCCGTGGGCAATGGCGATTCGCGCGTCGGGAAACAGATTTTGCAAATATCCGGCCATTCTTTCAATGGTCTCAACCCGGTTATACACGAAATAAACCTGGCCTTGGCGGTCCAGTTCGCGTTGGATCGCTTCCCGGATGACCGCTTCGTTGTATTCCATCACATGGGTCCGAACCGGGTAACGATCCTGAGGCGGGGTCTCAATGATACTGATGTCCCTGATCCCCACCAACGACATATGCAAGGTCCGGGGAATCGGAGTGGCCGTAAGCGTAAGCACATCCACATTCTTGCGCAATTCCTTCAGCTTCTCCTTGTGAACCACTCCAAAACGCTGCTCTTCATCGATGATCAACAATCCCAAATCCTTGAAATGAACATCCGCCGAAAGCAACCGGTGGGTGCCGATCACCAAATCGACCTCGCCGCTTAGAATCCCGGCGATCACCTCATTTTGCTCTTTTCCGGTTTGAAACCTGCTTAACACTTTTATATTAACGGGAAAACCGGCAAATCGTTCCCGGAAAGTCAGAAAATGCTGCTGCGCCAGGATGGTGGTCGGGACCAGGACCCCCACCTGTTTGCCGTCCATAATCGCTTTAAAAGCGGCCCGCATCGCCACTTCAGTCTTTCCGTAACCGACATCGCCGCAAAGCAACCGGTCCATCGGCTTGGGCCGTTCCATATCCGCTTTAATCTCGGCGATGGTTTTTAATTGATCGGGGGTCTCTTCGTAAATGAAGTTCTCTTCAAACTCATGCTGCCAAACCGTATCCGGCGCAAAGCTGTGACCGGGCGTTATTTCCCGCTGCGCGTAAAGATCCAACAATTCTTCGGCCAGGTCCCGGATGGACTCTTTGACCCGGCTTTTAACCTTCTGCCAATCGCTGCCGCCCAGTTTGTTCAATTTCGGCGGTGCGTCCTCGACCCCGATGTATTTTTGGAGCATCCCGATTTGATCGGTCGGAACAAACAGCCGGTCCGCGCCGGCATATTGAATGCGCAAGTAATCCCGGTGTCCGCCGGCGATCTCCAAGGTCTCAATGCCTTGGTATTGCCCGATGCCATGGTTGATATGGACTACATAATCCCCCACTTTTAAATCCGTAAAGGAACTAAGCTTGATCCCTTCCTCGGTAAACCGGGCCTGATATCTTTTTTTCCGCCGGCTGTAAATCTCATTTTCAGTTAAAACCAACCATTTACCGAAGGGCCACTCCAACCCCGATTCCAGATCGGCCACCTCAAATCTTACCGAACCGGGTTCCGGGGGTGAATCGGTCGCCCGACTGTTGATTGTTGAAGCGATACCTTGTTCCCGTAAGACTTCCCTTAACCGGCGGGCTTTATCCCCTAAAGCGACGGCCAAGATTACTTTCCAGCCTTTTCTGATCCGGGCGTCGATCTCCTCCGCCAACTGCTCGATTTTGCCGTGAAACGACGGCGGCGTCCTAAAAGGAAGCGTCCAAGTATTACCGGGAACCAACCCTTTCGGCGCTTTTGCCAATAGAGAAAACAACCAGGGACGCCTTGACCGGATCCGGCTTTCCAATTCCTCCAAGGTTAGAAAAATTTCTTGTTCTTTGGGAAGGATCACGCCTTTTTCCAAAAAGTTTCCGATAATTTCGGCCGTTTCTTCGCTGAGTAACCGATAAGCATCACGTCCCCGCGCCGGTTCATCAAGCATCACCCGCGCGGAGGGCATATAATCCAACAGACTTACCAATCCGGATTCGACCCAAGGCAAAAATTGATCGGCGCCGGGCAACTGATGCCCCCCGGCCAAACGCTCCAAAGCCTCTTTAATTTTATCGGTTAAAGCTTCGGCCTCCGCGGTGCGATCCATCGTTTCCAGTCGTTTTACTTGTTCGGCCAAAGCCGCTTCGATTTCCGGAATCGACCGTTGAAACTGATCCAGACTCCACAATCCTTCTCGAACCGGTCCAAGCGCGACCGATTCCAAGTTTTCGGTAGAAAGTTGAGTATCGCTATCAAAACAACGAATTGAATCGATAACATCGCCGAAAAATTCCATCCGAATCGGCCGCTCCCGGTTCAGCGGAAAAACGTCCAAGATATCGCCGCGTCGGCTATACTGCCCAACCGCCTGTACCAAGTCGACCCGTTCATACCCCATCACCGTCAGCTTGCCCACCAGTTCGTCCGGGTCAATTTCCATCCCTACACTGAGCGTAACTATAAACTCCCTAAATTTGGCGGGGGGAATCAAACGCCGTTGCAATGCTTCCCATGATGTAACAACTATTAACCGTTCTTGTTGCATAATCCGTCCCAAGACCTCGACTCTTTGAGCCGTAACCTCCGGCTCGTAGGCTTCCTCATGAGGCAATAATTGATTATTGGGGAAAAATGCAACCGAATCCGAACCGAGCAGGGTCTCCAAGTCGAGAAAGAGACGGTACGCTTGGTTATTGTTATGACTGATTATCAAAAAATGTTGAGGTTGATCCCAGACAAAACCGGCTATAGTCAAGGCTTTTTGACTACCGCCGATCCCTGTCAGCAGATCCTGCCCCCGATTGTTAAAATGTTCTTTAACCCGTTTAAAATCAGGATCTTTGGAAATTTCAACAGCTAAATAATTCACCAAAATCCTCCTGGCAATTACGATTAAGCGGCTTTTGAAGCCGGGGGGATTATACATTATATCTTATTCGGGAAAGCTGTGAAGCAGTCACCTGGATAATCGTTTTTTTCGGTTTACCCCGGTATCGTTCCCGACTAAAACGGCTCAAGGTTCCGCCCTGATCAAAAGGTTGTTCCAAACCAAATGGGTTGCAATGGCAAACGCCAAACTAAGCAACGGTTGAAATCGAAACAGAAATAACAACCCAAAACTGAAATGGGTTAAACCACCCGCCGCAATAAGCTTTGGGTCGAACCCTTTCTTTAAGAGCAGCGATTCTAAAATACCTTCTCCCAGACCGAAACCTAGATAAAACAACCACGGTTGAAGCTGAAATACGGCCGCCAGGGAATATTTGATCAGTTCTTCCCCCACCGGCGCGCCGATACCAACCCGGATTACTTGGTTCCATTTCAAAAAACGCAACAATCGATCCCAAAGCCAAGCCGCGCTTAACCCGAAACCGACGGCGATCAACAGCCTCATTCTAAAAAATATGATTACCCTCTTTAAAATAAATATTCAATCCAAAGAGGGTTCTTTCCCTTCTTTATCAACAACCGCCGGATTTCGATTAAAGCGGTTCATGGCATGCTCGGGACCGTCAATTACGAATGAAATCGCGGCTTGGGCCGATTTGTCGATGCTTTCCATAAATTCAACCAATTGCCGGCCGCTAAAAGACGACAATACATAATCAACATCGGTTTCATTTTCCGGACGGCCGATCCCCACCCGCAACCGGGGCACATTTTGGCTTCCAAGCGCCGCTAACACTGATTTTAAGCCGTTATGACCGCCGGCGCTCCCGGAAAGCCGGATCCGAATCGCGCCCAGCGGCAAATCCATTTCGTCATGAATTATCAACACCTGATTCAGGGGAATCCGGTAGTAGTTAACGACCGCGGCGACAGCCTCTCCGCTAAGATTCATAAATGTTTGCGGTTTCACCAAAACCAGCGGTTCATTTTTTAAAATACCCTTGCCGTAAATACTGTGAAAACCGGTTTTATTCAATTTGACATTTACCGCGTCCGCAATCCGGTCGATCACCAAAAACCCGGCGTTATGCCGGGTTTGTAAGTATTGCGCTCCGGGATTGCCTAACCCGATTAAACAAAACAAAGAAACCACTCTCCGTGGGAATTAGGCTTCTTCCTCTTTTTCTTTGGCGACTGCCTCCGGTTCAGCGTCGGCTTCAGGTTGTTCGACCGTTTCGGTAACGGCCGCCGCAGGCATTACCGCTTGAACCACCAACTCTTCCGGGGGGGTTACCGCCTGAACTCCCTCTCCTAATTTCAAATCCTTAACATGGATTTTACCGCCGGCGGATAAGTCATCGGTATGGATTTGAACCCGCTCCGGAATATTGGTGGGTAAACAACTAACTTCTAACTCATGCAACAACACTTCAATAATAGCTCCGTCGCGCGTTTTCCGTTCCTCACTCGCCAAATGCAGCGGCACTTTCACGGTAACCGGTTGATCCATCGCCACCCGCAAAAAGTCTACGTGAAGGATGTTGCCTTTGACCGGATGACGTTGTAAATCCTTAATTAAGACATGATCCTGTTCCACCTTCTTACCCTTTTGAATCTTGATCTGCATTAATTTACCGGTACCCTCCCGCATCACCAGACGCCCGAATTCTTGGGCGTTAATCAGCAGATGTTCGGTGGGTTTGCCTTTACCGTAGATTACTCCCGGAATCTCTCCCCGGTTACGAAATTTTTTGGCGGCTCCCGTACCTATTTTTTCTCTAACCGCAACTGCAATTTCCATCATAAACTCCCCCTAAAGTCGGTTGTTGGTATTGAATAGGCTATCATTATTACCTGGTTTATACTCTTTAACACGAATCCGGATTAAGTATGGCTATCATCAGAAAAAAGATTAAAAGCACCGCCTATTGAGCATGAGCGCGAGCACGAATAAAGAATCAAAAACTAAAGAAGCAGCGCATCAACATAATCCGCGCAATCCGTGTAATCTGCATAATCAGTGTTATCAGCGTAATCCGTGTTATCAGCGTAATCAGCGTTCAAAGTTTCGCACCCCATTATAACATTATCGACGACTCTTGTAAACATTTGCCGCCGTCATTTACGCGGGCGTTTTCTAAGCGACGGCCAGTCGTCGATAATTTGCTGGCGACTGCGGCAAACGGCCAAGGATTTATCGGGAACATTCTTGGTAATCGTCGACCCGGCGGCGACCGTCGCCTCTTCGCCGATGACCACCGGAGCTACCAGATTGGCGTTGCTGCCGATAAATGCTCCGTTATTAATCGTGGTTCGGTGCTTATTCACTCCATCATAATTGCAGGTAATGGTCCCGGCGCCGATATTCACGTTTTCACCGAGTTGGGCATCGCCGATATAGCTTAAGTGCGGCACTTTACTTCCGGAGCCGATCTTTGAGTTTTTGAGCTCAACGAAATCACCGATTTTTACCCGCCGCTCGCTGACGGTGCCCGGCCGGATGTTGGCGAAAGGACCGACCGAATTATCGGGACCGATATGAGCGCCGTTTACTTGGCTAAAACTGATTTCGGTATTATCTTCAATGATCGAGTCCTGAACTCTGGAGTGGGGTCCGATCACGCAATTCTCTCCGATAACGGTATTGCCGAAAATAAAGGTGCCCGGTAAAATAACCGTGTCGCGTCCGATTTTGACTTGAGGTCCGATGTATGTATAATCGGGGTCGGCGACCGTAACCCCCTGTTTCATCAAAGCCGTGTTAATTTTATGTTTTAAATAGTTTTCGGTGGCCGCAAGCTGAAGCCGGTCGTTCGGTCCCATCACTTGTTCCGCTTCATCGGTCAAAAAAGCGGCGATCGGCAGACCTTGCCCCACAAAAATTTTAAACACATCGGTTAAATAATATTCTCCTTGGGCATTGCCGGGTGTGAGGGACTTTAACGCCTTCAAAAGGGGTTTGATCTCGAAACAATACACCCCGGTGTTCACTTCTTTGATCGCTTTCTGTTCCGGAGTGGCGTCTTTGTCTTCAATAATTGCGGCGATATTTCCCCGGCTGTCCCGGACGATCCTTCCATATCCGGACGGATCCTCCACCTCGGTGGTTAAAACAGCGGCAACCGCTCCCCGGCTGCGTTTGGCGGCTACCAAAGCCTTGATGGTATCCGGCTCCAACAGCGGCGTATCCCCGTATAAAACCAATAAATCCCCGTCAAGACCGCTCAAAACGGGTTCAGCCGTTAAAACCGCGTGGCCGGTGCCTAATTGTTCCCGCTGCCACACATAATGCAGATCCTCATTCAAACATTGGATTACTTGTTCTCCCTTAAAGCCGACCACCACGATAATCGAGGCCGCGCCCGCCTTCCCGGCGGAATCAATTACATATTTAAGCATCGGTTGCCCCAAGATTTTATGGATCACCTTTGGGTATGCGGACTTCATCCTCGTGCCTTGACCGGCGGCCAAGATGACGGCGTTCAGATTGGCCATGGGAGCCTCCCGTTGTGGATTAAAGGTTCCACCGTTAAATTTCAGCCTCGGCAGCCTTCGCTGATTACAAAAAAAGAACCCCGCCGAGTTCCGTCTGAATTATAAAAAATTGGCTGGGGCGGCTGGACTCGAACCAACGCATGCGGGAGTCAAAGTCCCGTGCCTTACCGACTTGGCTACGCCCCAGTGAATGCACATTCTAGTATACCAATCCTCAATCCGAATGTCAACACTCAAATCCCCATCGTGAATTGAATTTTTATCAAAAAATACCTTTAATAAACACTGAACTTGAAAACCGGATAAAAAAAAGCCAACTGACAAAGTCGGCTTAAAATTTAGAATTGGAATCGGAACCGATTTCATTCCGCTTTTTCATATTCTTTTAAAATAGCGGATTGGATTAATTCACGGGCATCGGACGTTATGGGATGAGCAATGTCGCGAAATTCGCCGTCCGCCGTTTTCCGGCTCGGCATAGCTACAAACAGCCCGTTTTGGCCTTCGATTACCCTAATATCGCGGACCACAAAAGCGTCATCGATGGTAATCGAAGCGATTGCTTTCATTTTACCCTCAGTATTAACTTTTTTGAGACGTACGTCTGTGATGTTCATCCGTCCACTCACCTTTCTCGCTTGTTAGGATACATAATAAATTCCATGTAACTTTTAAATTTCCTTCTATTTTTAAGAAATATTTACTAAATCTTTCTGGCGTTGGCAGTCAGCTGATTTCAGCCCGTTTTTTTCCTTTATCCGATCTTTTCTTTTAAAAAAAACAGAGGTTTTTCCTCTGTTACTTCGCTAAAATTTCTCGGGCTAATCGAAGATCGCTCGGCTTGTCGACATCGATTCCGACTTCAGGATAGGGTGAAATTATTCCCACCGCTCTAACCCCCAACGCTTCGGAGACCCGCGCCTCGATTTCCTTCACTGTTAAAGTACCGCTAAAAAATTTTATAACGCAACACCATCCGAGCAACCCGCAGAGTTTTAAGGGTTTTTTGCGCAGGGTGACGGCCTTAATCAACATTTCCTTTTTTTCGCGAATAACTTTCGGCGACAACAGCACGATATTGCCCCCGGTAAAAACGCCTTCCTTTAAACGGACATAAGTCCTTTGAACTCCCGGATATTTTTGATCATTGACCGTCTTCGGCACGAATGAATAAAAGAGATCGCCGGATTGCGGATCACACCGGTTTAAAAAGTCTTCCAAAGCTTCTTTGGTAATCAACGGAATATCGGAAGTAAGCACTAAAACCGGTTCCAGAGTGGTCAAGGCGTTAATGCCGTTTTCCAGACTTTCAACGATTGAAGGTCCCGGTTCCACGAAAATAAAGCGCGTTTCATCAGCCTTATTGGCCAACATTTTTTCGGAACCGACGATCACGATCCGTTTGATTCTCTGAACCCTTTCCAATGCCAGCACCACATATTCCAACATTGGACGACCGGCAATCTCGATCTCCGCCTCATATTGGGCCGGACTTACCTGGCGTAGCCATCGCTTATTGAGCGCGCCGGCCAATACTATTGCGTTCATTCAGCCACCCCCGTATTTCTTATCCTGTTGAATCATACTCATCATACTGTTCTCGGCGTTGGCGATATGTTCTTGCGCCAATTTGCACGCCAACTCACCGTTACGCTCCGAAATAGCTTCCACGATCTTACGGTGCTCTTCCAAAGCAGCTTTCATACGCCCCGGATAGGAAAGAGAGGTAGTTCGAAAGCGCTGAATTTGCTCCCGAAGATTATTGATTATTTGCGATAAACGTTGATTACGGCTGGCTTTGTAAAGTAAACTATGAAAGTCGGTATCGGTAGCCACTACTTTTTCCAAGTCGCCTTTATCGATATTCTCCGCTATTTTGACCAAGTATCGTTCCAGCTCTTCCAATTCAGCTTCATTGATCCGTTCGGCTGCCAGTTCGGCGGCCAAACCTTCCAATGCGCCCCGGATTTCAAAGACATCCACGATATCTTTTAACGATAAGCCGGCCACATAAGCCCCTTTCCGAGGGAGCATCACCACCAAACCCTCCAATTCGAGTTTGCGGATGGCTTCCCGAACCGGAGTCCGGCTTACTCCCATTTCCTCCGCCAGTTGGATCTCCATTAAACGTTCGCCGGGGCGAAGATGACCCGAGATAATCGCTTCTCTTAGGGATTCAAAGACCAATTCCCTTAAAGGTTTATAATTATCCAGTTTTATCGGAACCAACGGTCGACGCTCCATACTTCATTCCTCGCCATCTTTTTTTATTATTGTTCATTCTGAAATCGGGTTAAACAACCAAACCAATTAGCGGGCAGCTCCTTTAAAAACGGCTCTACAATCTCCCGGGGAGGATCGAGGGTAAAAACCGACGGACCGCTTCCCGACATCAAACAATCTTCCAAACCGAACCTTTTAAAATATGATTTCACCGACCGAACCAAGGCGTTTTCCCTTAAAACCACTTCTTCGAGCACATTACCCCACGATTTGAACAACCGGTGGAGATCGCCGTCCTCCAAGGCGGCAACTATCGAATCGATCCGCGGCCGTCGGCTGATTTTGTCGAGTTGGAGCTTTTGATAAATTGAAGCGGTGGAAACCGGCATGTCGGGCGTTACCAGTAATACCCGGCAGTTTAAACGGGAGTTGATCGGCGTCAACTCTTCGCCGATGCCTCTGGCCCGGGCCGTTCCCTTCATAATACAAAAGGGAATATCGGCCCCCAGTCGCGCCCCGATTTGTAGTAGTTCCGCTTGCGAAAGACCCAAGCCCCACAGTTCGTTAAGACCGATCAAAGCCGCGGCGGCATCCGCGCTGCCGCCTCCCAGCCCGGCGGCTACCGGAATTCTCTTTTCCAAGGTTATTTTTACTCCCTCGGTAATCCCCGTAACTTCCTGGAGCAATCGCGCGGCGCGCCGGACAAGGTTTCGACCGTCGGCCGGCAGATTATCCCGGTTGCAAGCTAACTCGATGGTCGCGGCTGGTTCCAGCGTCAATAAATCCGCCAGTTCAACGGATTGCATTATCATATCCACCTGATGGTACCCGTCGGGCCTCCGGGAAATCACATCCAAAGCCAAATTAATTTTAGCGGGCGCTAATATTCGCATATTTCCATTTTCTTTCTTTTTGAAGATATTTATTTGCCGTTTTTCTTTTAATTCCTGCAAACAGTGTTCGGCTATAAAAAAACACCGGTCAAATACCAGTGCCAATAATATGGCCGCGCACCTTGCATCGACCGGATTTCCCCGAACGTTCCGCAACAGCCGACTCTAACCAGGCGCCCTTACGGCACACAAAAGATCTTACTTACCGCTGCTTCCTTCCGGACCTGACGGGGTTTATAAGTTTTTGTCGCGTAAGACCCGGTCTTCAACGCCGCTTATTACGGCCGGACTCACGAAAATCGGCCTCAAACAAGGAATTAAATCTTGCTATAGCGGGTTGCAAGTTACAGGGCACCGCTACCTCCCCATCTAGCACGGCCATAAACTTAACTAATGGAGTACATCTATTTTATCATATTTTAATTAAGATTCAATCGTTATTTTATGCCGACATTAGCACTTTTACCAAAGCTACAGTTGATAACTATAGAGCCGATTGCCTGAAATTACCAGCAAATCGCTCTCGTTCAGATACAATCCGGTAATTCGGCCGACGGCTCTTTCTTCCCAGACTTTTAATCCGAATAAGCGTTCCCTGGCTTCGAAGGCGCCGGAGAGTCCGACCACAACCGTATCCTGCAATTGAATCAGTTTAGGGACAACCGCCTCTTCCCAATCGACGCTCCACAATAATCGGCCCGTCCAGCGGTGAAAGACCCGTAAATGACCTCGGTTTGAAGCGTCATTATAAAGAAGGTACACTTCATTATCGCCGACACTCAGCTCCGCCTGGGCTAATTTACCGGAGATTCCTGCGTCCCAAGCGGCGATGTTCACTCCGGTATTGGCGGCGACAACTTGAAAGCCGCCGTCTTCCAATAAACAAAATAAATCTTCTTTGGCTGCCGCCGGAGGAGCGGCGAGGGAACTTTCGAATTTTTTGACCCAGGTTTTTTGGCCTTGGAGATTAACCGCCCAAAGTTCCCCGCCGGGAAAGAACAACAAGACCTGATCTTTTCCCCCGGGAGCGATCTCGACTTGGGTGATGGCGGGCAATTGCCACAATTCACGGCCGTCATGCCAATTAAAGGCGCGGACGGTCCCGATTTGCTCCACCACATAGAGCACGTCATTTATTAATTGATATTTGATCAGATCCGGCAGCTTTTGAGCCCAGATATCGGTAAAACTATATATATTCAACAGCTCTAAACTATATACTTTCAAGTACTGAAGATTTTTAACCAAGTAACGGTCCCCAGAAGCCAAGTGCGGTTTAAAGCCGGTTTTAATCCGCCTTTTCAAGCCGCCGGTTTTCGGATTGATGATCTCCAGCGATTGACGGGTGTTAACCACTAAGTTGTGATTATATTTTGACAACGCTTCAATCCGGTCGGCCGTCTCCCGGCTCCAAGCGAGGCGGGGCTGCCGGCTCAAACCCCCGGGGCGCGGCGGTTGAGTTCTGGAATCTCCCAGCCATATCTTAAGCTCGATCCGGAATTGGTTGTTTTCCGTCCAATACCTGGTAACCCGAAAATCGACCAATCCGACCTCCCGTTGCAGGGTTACCAAGTCCTTATCCTGATCAAGTTCCACCGCGAGGGCGCTCTCGGTCACCGTTTGACGGGCTAAAGCGAACGCCCTCCGCAACCCGTTTTCCAGAGCTTCCCGGTATACTTGGGTTTGATCGGGACCGGACGCCGCGGAACCGATTACCACCAATTCTCTTGATACCGGACCTGAGAGAGCGCCTTGGACCTCTCCGATGGCGCCGCCGATTAATAGGCAAAGAATCGCGGGGATTAGTTTCTTTCGACCAATCATCAGCCTCTCCTTGTTACGCCGTATTTTAAATTCCCTTTAATTATCGGCCGGTAACGGATTTTGCTGTATAGTATAAGCTCCCGGAAAATTTCATTATCTTAAGTACCCTTCCAATAATGTTTTAATCGCTTCTTCCTCATCCAAACCGAAAGTCATTAATTTCATAATCTGTTCGCCGGAGAATTTCCCGATAGCGGCTTCGTGAGTCAACTCCGCTTCAGCGCTCTTGGCCCAAATCTCGGGCTGGGAGCGAATATCGGCCGCTCCCATGATGATTGAATCGCAGGATAAATGGCCTTTGCATTTACCATAGCCGATTAAACTCGCTTTAAAAACCTGCAACGAGCGGTCTTGACCCACCGAACGCGTCAATACCTCGGCGCTGCTTCCCTCGCCTTGAAGATGAACAATGATTTCCGACTCGGCCCGTTGTTCTTCATGAGTCAATAACCGTTCATTCATCAGCAACCGGCTGTGGGGGCCCAGATAAACTTCGGTCTTCCGGACGGTATTGTCGACCCCTCGGATCTGGATCATTTCCAACTCGGCGACCGCTCCCTCCTCCAGATGGAGAATGGTTACCGGGTTTAAAACCCGTTCCCCGGCGCCTCCGCCGGCGCCGTAATGTTTTTCAACATAACGAATCTTGGCGCCTTTGCGGAGATAAAATTCATGGATTCCGTCGTGCCGGCTTTTACCGGTGGAGGTATGGATGCCGCAACCGGCAACGATTAATATGTCGGAACCGGCGCCAACGTCGAAAGTATTATACACAACGTCATGCAGATCCGGAACGGTTAAAATCACCGGTATATGTACCGATTGATCGACGGTTCCCGGTTCAATTACAATATCGATACCGGGCCGGTCCTCTTTAGGGATGATCGTAATCCCGGCTTTGGACTCTCTCCCCAACGCCGCGCCATTTTTACGGATGTTATAAGCTCCCGGGGGAACGCTGTGCAAATCGGCGATCTCTTTTAACAACTCCCGGTCAAGGCTGTTGAGTTTCATAAAGCTCTTCCTCCCCCAGACAGATTTGACGCCAGCGGCACTCGATCCCTTCCTCGATCAAAGGCCGGATCTTTTCCATGTTGCCTCTTTCCTGAACTTTGCCCTCAGCCACCACGATAATTTCATCAGCCGCTTCTAAAAATTTTTCACTATGGGAAATGATGATCGTGGTCCGCTCCACAGCCTGGCGGTGCGAAGCGGTTACCAAATTCAACAATTGTTCAAATCCCCAAAGATCGACACCGGCTTCAGGTTCATCCAAGAGCGCCACTTTGGTTCGGCTCAACAACACCGAGGCGATCTCCAATCGTTTCATTTCCCCGCCGGAAAGGGAGTTATCGGCGCTTCTCGTTAGGTAGTTTTCAGGGCAAAGCCCGATACTGGCCATTATCCAATGCATCTGATTGACGGTAATCTCGGGGTTGGCCAGTTTTAAAAATTTTTCAACGGTGATTCCCTTAAACCGGGGCGGACTTTGAAAAGCATACCTAATCCCCAGTCGGCTGCGTTCCGTAATATTTAAACCGGTAATATCCGAGCCGTCAAAATAAATCTTTCCCGCCGACGGTGTATAGATACCCATAATCACTTTGGCGATTGAAGTCTTGCCGCCGCCGTTCGGTCCGGTAATCACATATAACTTCCCCGGTTCAAAGTCTAGGGAAATATCATGTAGAATCTCATTTTGATCCTCTGCTTGACCCAAGGTTAAACCGATATTTTTTATAGATAACAATCTCCCCACTCCTTAACGGAAAAACTTGTCCCGATTTGTTTATAATTTTAACCGTGTTGAACATATTCGTGTTTTTTCACCGGTTTCCTTGTAGATCCGCCCCGAATCGTCAAGTCGGGCAAAACCAGCCGGCTTCTTTAATCTTTGACGAAGCGGCTTGAAAAATACCAAAGCCGGGCCGAAGGCTCCCCGTGGGTTATCCTTTACCGGTTTGAATAAAAAAACCAGCCTCCGGTGCTGGTTAAGTTTTAAACAAATGGCGGAGAGATAGGGATTCGAACCCTAGAGGCTGTTACACCTACACGCGCTCCAGGCGTGCGCCTTCAACCGCTCGGCCATCTCTCCTGATTATTGGATTGATACTGTTTGTCGGTCAAATTTCCGCCTCAATATTATAACAAAATTTATCGTTATATAAAAGCCTTTTTTATTTACATTAAATGGCGGAGAGAGCGAGATTCGAACTCGCGAGGGACGTAATCCCTACCCGCTTTCGAGGCGGGCGCCTTCAACCGCTCAGCCATCTCTCCGGGTTAAACCTAATCAGCTTTAACGGCGTTCTTTAAAAAAATCCCGCAACAGCCGACTGCATTCGGTTTCCAAAACTCCGCCGGTTACCGTCACTTGGTGATTAAGACGTTTGTCTTGAAGGATATTCATTAAACTTCCGGCCGCCCCCGCTTTAGGATCCGCCGTTCCGTATACCAAACGCGCCGCTCGCGCCATTACTATCGCTCCGGCGCACATGGGGCAGGGTTCCAAAGTCGTATAAATCGTAGCGCCCAAAAGCCGCCAATGTCTTTTGACCTTCGCCGCTGCGCGTAGAGCCAGTATTTCAGCGTGCGCGGTGGGGTCTCCGGTCGATTCCCGCAAATTATGAGCTTTGGCTATTATTTGACCGTCAACCACAATTACCGCTCCGATCGGGACTTCTCCCTCCCGGGCGGCAAGCTCCGCTTCCCGTAGCGCTACCCTCATGAAAATCAGATCGGACTCGGTTTGAAGCCCGGGAAGAACCGCCCCGCTCATCGGCAACACCAACATAATCTTATCATACAATATCGATCCCTTGCAAGGTGTGTTTAACTTAAATATTAGACTGATTTACCTAATCTTTATATTATTTGAAAATTATAAAAATATAAGACCTGTCGGAGTGTTATTTAAAAC
This sequence comes from Bacillota bacterium, assembly GCA_012735315.1. GTDB lineage: Bacteria > Bacillota > UBA4882 > UBA8346 > UBA8346 > JAAYHS01. Next base: position 76,890 of record JAAYHS010000144.1, read on the forward strand.
CTGACCGAATTTATCAAATGCTTTCAAAATAACTTATTTTCTGCTCCATTGCCATATTTTATTGGTAATGGTATAATTTATATATATTTTAAGAGTATTTTTTAATTCCATTGAAACGGGTAGCTCTTCCATCCTTGAAATCTAATGAGCGCCTGAGATCTTAAAACGAAACGATCACCCTTTGAAACCAAGACCGAGGTGACAAAAGAATGTCCCTTTTTTTGCATAAAGGCGTAGCCATCGGATTGAAAAAAAGCTTGCGGCAGATCAGAACGCTTCTGGTCCTCTCTCTGATTATCGGCTTATATTGTTTGGTAGACAGTAAATTAATGTTCTACTACTACCTTTGCTTAGCCTTGAGTATCATCACGCTGTTGCTTGATCACCAACGCCCCCAAAAAGCCCTGGCGGAAAGCTCCTTTAAACTCGCGGATTTATTGCTGATAGTCAGTTTAAATTCATCTTTCGGAAGCGCCGTCATGATCACCGGGGCGCTTCAAAGCCCTTTAATGGTTATTCTTTTAATACCGGTGATCATTTTCACCGCCGAGTATGGGGCTAAAATCGGGTTGTGGAATTATTTGGGGTTATCCTTATTCATTCTGTATCTTTCAATCTCGGGGACGACGATTGTAACTCTAAAAAAATGCGCTTCTCCTTTGGCTTTTTTAGTCGTTGGCGGCGCATGTTATGCCGCCGTCAGCGCAATTTTTCAAATTTATAACCGTTTTCACCGTAAAACCGAACGCTTATTGACCCGCGATGAATTGACCGGCTTATATAACCGCCGTTTTCTCAAGGATACCGTTTCGAGGGAGATTAAAGCCGGAAGACCCTTTGGTTTTGTATTGATCGATATTAATTATTTTAAATATTTCAATGATTACTGGGGTCATTCCGCCGGCGACAACCTGCTGATCACCATCGGCCGACTTCTTAATAAAAACGTGCGCCCCCAAGACTTCGTCATCCGTCATTCAGGAGACGAATTTATTCTGTTATTGCCTGAATCCGACCCAAGCACGGTGGAAACGGTTCTCGATCGAATCATCCAGGCCGTGGAATCAACTAATTTCCCCGGTGAGGAGTGTTTTCCCAACCGTAAACTTTCGCTCGCTTACGGATTTGCCTTTTTCCCCGGCGAAGCCTCCAACTATCAAGATTTATTTGCCGCCGCCGACAAAGCTCTTTACCGCTATAAAAGAGAAAGATTGGTAAATTAGCGTTTCCGCCGGCGGTTTAGGATGCCTTCATGACTGCGGGCTTCCATTAAACATCCAAATTGCGCACCTCGGAAGCATGAGTTTGAATGAATTCCTTCCGCGGCTCTACTTTATCTCCCATTAACATCGAAAAAATCTGATCGGCCTCGATGGCGTCCTCCAGCGTAACTCGGAGGATAACCCTCGTCTGAGGATTCATGGTTGTTTCCCAGAGTTGTTCGGCGTTCATTTCTCCCAAACCTTTATAACGTTGCACCGTGATGTTGTTGCGCCCGATCTTGGTCAACAGCTCGTCCAGTTCCTTGTCGGAGTATGCATAGTATTCGTTTTTATTTTGCTTAACATAATAAAGGGGTGGTTGGGCAATGTAAACATAACCGTTTTCCACCAAAGGCTTCATGAACCGGTAGAAAAAAGTCAACAATAAGGTCCGGATGTGCGAACCGTCAACATCGGCGTCGGTCATGGTAATAATCTTGTGGTACCTCAATTTTGACAGTTCGAAATCATCCCCGAACCCCGTCCCTAAAGCGGTAATCATCGCTTTAATCTCTTCATTATTTAAAATCTTATCCAGACTTGCTTTTTCCACATTTAATATTTTACCCCGCAACGGTAAAATTGCTTGGAATCTCCGGTCGCGCCCCTGCTTTGCCGAACCGCCGGCCGAATCGCCCTCTACCAGAAACAACTCCGATAATTCCGGTTCCTTAAAAGAGCAATCCGCCAATTTCCCCGGGAGGGAACTGATTTCCAAGGCATTCTTGCGCCGGGTTAATTCTTTAGCCTTTCGCGCCGCTTCACGGGCCTTGGCTGCCAATAAACATTTATCAATTATTTTTTTGGCTACCGCCGGATTTTCTTCAAGAAAATCAGCCAATCCTTCATTAACCACCGATTCAACGATCCCTTTCATTTCACTGTTGCCGAGCTTGGTTTTGGTCTGGCCTTCAAACTGCGGTTGCCTTAATTTAACGCTGATTACGGCGGTTAATCCTTCCCGAACATCTTCTCCGGAAAGACTATTCTCCGATTCTTTTAACAAATTGTTTTTACGGGCATAATCATTAAAGGTCCGGGTTAAGGCGGCCCGGAATCCGGAAAGATGCGTGCCTCCCTCATGAGTGTTGATATTATTGGCAAAAGAGAAGATGTTTTCCACATAACCGTCGTTATATTGAATCGCGACTTCGATTTCGTTGTCCTCTACTCTTTTTTGAATATAAATTTTCTCTTTATGGATCGGGTTTTTGTTTTTATTTAAATATTCCACAAAAGAGATTATCCCGCCTTGATATTGAAAAGTCGTTTCCCGGTTGTTCTTTTCATCCTTGAGAATGATTTTGATCCCTTTATTTAAAAAAGCCAATTCCCGGAGGCGATATGACAGGTAGTCGAAATTAAACTCGCAAGACTCAAAAATCTCCGGGTCCGGATAAAATTTAATGACCGTCCCCGTCTCCGTAGTTGTTCCGATCACTTTCACCGGTTCTTCGGGTTTGCCCCGATGATATTTTTGGTAATAAACGTTTCCGTCCCTTTTAACCCAAACCTCCAAACTTTCGGAAAGAGCGTTAACTACCGATACGCCAACCCCGTGTAAACCTCCGGAAACCTTATAACCGTCGCCTCCGAATTTTCCTCCGGCATGTAAAATGGTCAACACTACTTCCAAAGCGGACCTTTTTTCTTTGGGATGGATATCAACGGGGATCCCACGGCCGTTGTCGTCAACCGATACCGAACCGTCCGCATTGATGGTGACGATAATCCGATCGCAAATACCTGCCAAAGCTTCATCAATACTGTTGTCAACTACTTCATAAACCAGATGATGCAATCCGCGCTGGCAAGTACTGCCAATATACATACTGGGCCGGCGGCGCACCGCTTCCAATCCTTCCAATACTTGAATCTGATCGGCGGTGTAATTAGCCGCGCCATTACCGGCAGTCGTGATCTTCACGTCATTCATTTCCAAGATACTCCTCTCCAGCCGCTACTCACTTAAATTATAAATAAAATTGGCCCTCTTTTTCAAAGTTAAGGTGGAAATCGGCGATAAATGAATTTTTTGATCGGTGATTATGATCGATTTGTAGGCTTCTTGATTATCTTTGGCGATAAAACCTTCTTCGTTGGCGGTTTTTAAAAATTCTTTCGATGTAGCGGCGCCTAAAACACTATCCGCGTTAAGAATGGCTACTATCCTTTTGGAATTAACCAAAGTATCCCCGCCTAAATGAATGAACATTGTTTCCCTCCTATAATTTCCGTTAAAACTTGATTTTTATAATCATCCTTCACTTTGACAACAAGGACAATTCTGATATTCCCGGGAAATCGCGGTTTGACAAGTAGAACAGCGATGCCCTCCCTCGGCTAGAATTCGTTTTTGATTTCGGTAAAAAGCCGCGATTAATTTGGAAAATTGAACTCCTAAATCATCGTCTTTAAGAGTGTCTGAACATTTACGGATCAATTCTCTTTCCTTTTCAGTAAGTTCGTATGCGGGGTTGACTCCCGGATTAGGCTTCGGGTTAATCTTCACCGGGCCTATTTTTACTTTAATTCCTTTGATGACTTTACTGCCCAACACTTTACGGTAGCGCTTGAGGATATCCAAAGACAGCAATGATACCTGATGGGCTAAAGACGGGTTTTCGGTTTGCAAGTATAAAAGACCGTTTCGATAACGAATAGCCTCCACTTTGTTCGCAATTTCCGGTCCGGCGATCCTCGGCCAGTAATATACGGATAATTCGCCTTTTAAGCGAGTCCATCCTCCGTTCCGGCGAAAAATGTTTTCGATAATAGCAGTAAAACTAGTTTGCGACATAATGAACTTCACCTCGGTCAACCGCAAAAAAAGATGTTTGGCTGGCCTCAAACGGAAAATCGCGCTTGCTGGTAGAGGTTAAAAATGTCTGCGCCGAATTGAGCAACATTTTTAACAGCTGTTGTTTGCGGTGATCATCAAATTCCGACATCACGTCGTCCAAAATGATTAACGGATACATACCGCGACTTTCTCTGATTTTCTCCACTAAGCCCAGTTTTAAAGACAGCGCCGCGGTTCTTTGTTGTCCTTGCGATCCGAAAATTTTTAGCTCGGCCCGCGGTTCGATCGTTAGCAAGAGATCGTCCCGATGCGGTCCGACCAAGGTTAAGCCCCTTTGAAGTTCTTGTTGTTTTTGATTCCGGAGTTCTTCCTTAAAAATTCTTTTGATTTCCGCTTCATCATTGCCGATAGTCTGCTTATTAAAACTTATATACTCCAAATTAATCTCTTCTTTTGAACCGCTGATGCTTTGATGAGCTGTGATAATGTACGGCTTGACATCTTCGATTAAGGCGTTGCGGTAGACAATTACTTTGGTTCCCTTTTCAATCAACTGCTCGTCCCAGATTTCGAGCTCTTCTTTGTTGATAAACTCTTGTTTTAAGAGACGATTGCGTTGTTTTAACGTTTTATAATAGTTATAATAGATAAACCGATATTTCGGCTCGATTTGCGCTAAATATAAATCGATAAAATCGCGGCGCTGTTGCGGTCCTCCTTTAACCAACTGTAAATCGTCGGGTCCGAAAATAACCACCGGTATTTTCCCAAAAACCGCGTCCTTTTTGACTATTTGGCCGTCAATTTTGATTCTTTTTTCATTAAGACCGATTCCGATTTCAATTTGGATTTGATAATCGTCTTCCCCAAAAATTCCTTTGCAAAAACTATGTTCCATACCCCATTGAATTACTTCCGTTTCTTTTTTGGCCCGAAAAGGCTTGCCAATACAAAGTAGGGCGATGGCTTCTAAAAGATTGGTTTTTCCTTGGGCGTTTTCTCCAAAAAAAATATTGACCTGCTCGGAAAAATCCAGCTTTAGCCGGCAATAATTCCTGAAATTCTTCAATTCCAAATACTTCAGACGCATTATTTTCCTTTATTTTTTGATTAATAATCTTTTCTCAAATCCAAGATCCATCTTTCCAAACCTTATTTTTCCATCTTAATCGCTAAGAAAAATTCTCTTCACTCAAAACCTATTCTTATTTCTTCATCTAAAAACTCTTTCCTGCTTTCCAAAGTAATTTAGTTTCTCATGATGAGAGAGGTTTATTTTGAATTCAAAAAATATTTATCCACTATATCCACTGTTTTTCCACAATTTTTTAAAGTTATTCCTATTCGGGTTTGATCCGATCTTTTTAATCATCTCACAAACTCTAAAAAAACCAGGATTACCTGGTTTTGAAAAACGATTCGTCGCTTCATTCTTGGTAAGATAAAATATGAAGCGATCAATTCGCTAATTTTAACGGCATTACAATATAAAGATAATCATTATTGCCGTTAATTTGTAAAAGCGCCGGTTTTTGTTCCTCGGTGTATTTAAAAACGACTTCTTCCGAATCAACCGCTTTCAAAAAATCCAATAAAAATCTCAGATTAAAGCCGATTTCAATTTCTTGCCCGCTAAAATCCGCCGGAATTTCTTCGTATGATTTTCCTTTATCCGGTTCTTTAGCGGTAATGACGGCTCCTTTCGCTGAAATATTCATCCGAATCGAATTGCTTACCAAAGAAGTTCTTTCCAACGCTTCAATCAATAAACTCCGGTTTAAAGATAATTCGCCTTTAAATTCCTTAGGCACCACTTGTTCATAACGAGGAAATTGCGCTTCCACCAGCCGCGAGGCGAAATTAACCCCCGCGCCGTTGATGCTGATTAGTTTTTCCCCGATAAAAATATCCAACGTCTCTTCAGGATTATTTCCGAAAATATTCGCGATCTCCCTCATAGCCCTAACCGGTACCAATACTGTTTTTTGAGTATCCGATTTACTTGAAATATCTTTGACGGCCAACCGATTAACATCCGTAGCCACCAACCTTAACCGGTCCGGCTCGCTTTCCCATAAAATACTCGACAAAAAAGGACGGGGATCTTCGGCAAGCGTAGCGTAAATCGTTTGTTTGATTGCTTCTTTTAAATTTTCGTTATTAACTTCAATTTTGGTTCCGTTTTGATAATCCGGGAAAGACGGGAATTCTTCAACCGGGAGCAAGGGTAATTGATACGATGAATGGCGGCACGTAATGGATACGGCCTTGGCAACCTCATCCATTTCTACCGTTACCGCCGTTGGCGGTAAATGTTTGATGATTTCGACGAAAGTTTTTCCCGGTAAAACGATAACTCCCTCTCTTTCGATTTGAGGATTGGGAATATGAACTTCCACCGCGATTTCAAGGTCGGTGGCGACGCACCGTAAATAATCATCTTTGGTTTCGAGTAAAATCCCGGTCAAAATCGGCAAGGTAGACTTGACGGCAATAGCGCGCGCTACAATCTGTAAGTAACGTGATAAATCTTCTTGACTGCAAATAAATTTCATTGAAAAAACCCTCCCTTTTCCCCAGATAAGAATGCTTTTAATATTTATTAATAATTATATATATAAATAATAGTAGTTGTAGTGGCTGTTGATAATGTTAGCAAGAAAGGAAAAGGCCAGCTAGGAAAGGTTTTTGAAAAAATAAAAACCTGTTGATAAAAACCGGGTTATCTACAAAATAACAGAATTCACAGAATTAACACCAGCGCCGGCTTAAAAATATTAACAAGTAATTCATGGTTTTACCTCTTTTAATAACCCAACTTGTGGATTAAAGTTTTAATAATTCGCTCAACCTCCGGATCTTCTTTGATCGCGTTTTGGATTTTTTCATAAGCATGAATTACGGTGGTATGATCGCGTCCGCCGAATTCTTCACCGATTTTCGGCAACGAATAATCCGTTAATTCTCTAATAATATACATTGCGATTTGCCGCGGGAAGGTAATATTTTTAGTGCGGCGTTGCGCTTTTAAATCTTCGATTTCAATATTGAAGAATTCGGCCACAGCTTGTTGAATCATGGGAATGGTTACCCGTTGCGTATTGGATGAAGAGATTACATCTTTTAATACTTCATTGGCTAATTCTAATGTTATTTGTTTATTATGAAACGACGCGAAAGCGATAATTCTGATTAACGCGCCTTCAAGTTCACGGATATTCGAATTAATTTGGTCGGCGATATTGACGATAACGTCATTTGGTAAATGCCACCCTTCGGCGGCGGCTTTTTTGCGGAGGATCGCGATTCGCGTTTCCAAATCGGGAGCTTGGATATCGGTGATTAAACCCCATTCAAAACGGGAACGGAGACGATCTTCCAAGGTGGGAATCTCTTTTGGGGGGCGATCACTCGAAATCACAATTTGCCGCCCCGATTCATAAAGGGCGTTAAAAGTATGGAAAAATTCTTCTTGAGTGCTTTCTTTCCCGGCAAAAAACTGAATATCGTCGACTAATAATACTTCCACATTACGGTAGGTATCCCGAAATTGAGGCGTCCGGTTGAAACGAATCGCGTTAATTAATTCATTGGTGAATTTTTCGGATGAAACATAAACCACACGGTAGTCGGGGTGGTGTTTTAATACGAAATGACCGACGGCTTGCATTAAATGGGTTTTCCCTAAACCTACTCCCCCGTAAATAAATAAAGGATTATAAGCCTTTCCCGGAGCTTCGGCAACCGCGAGGGAAGCGGCATGAGCGAAACGATTGCTTTCGCCCACCACAAAACTCTCAAAAGTATACTTCGGATTTAGAAAAGAAGGTTGAGCGCTTTGAAGAGCGGCCGTCGCAACTTTATTGGTCGCTTCGTTATTTTCCGGGGTTACAAAACGCAATTCGATCTCTTCATCGATTAGATCCCGGATGGTCGTGGTTAAAAGCGGCGCATATCTTGATTCAAGCCACTCCCGGGCAAAATCGTTTGAAACTTCAATCGTTAAGACATTTCCATCTAAAGATAACGGCTTGGTAGGTTTAAACCAAGTTTCAAAACTTGGTTTGCTTAAATGGGTTGAAATCGAATCCAAAGTTTTTTCCCAAATGGTTTCCAAATCAATATTGGTCATAGCTGAAAACGCTCCTCAAATATTTATCCAAAACTTGTGGATAAAATGTTAATAATTAAGTAGAATATAGACAGCAATATTTAAAACGAAAGTTAATAAAAAACTAAAAAACTAAATTAGCTGCTAAAATAAGAAATCCACAATCATCGAGTTATCCACGAAATAATTCACAACCTGTGGATGAATGTGAAAGACATTCCTATCATAACAAAATCTTTTAGCTTTGGCAATTTAAATTTATCCACAATTTTGGAAAACAACTTTGACTAAATGAGAATTCCTATCAATTATTAATTAGCTTGCTTTTTTTAGTCTTAAAACAGTTCCTAAACTGAAAAGGCGAGGTTGCGTCGTTTAAAAATCAGATCAAGCCTATTAATGACCGGTCTACCTGATTTTAATATTGACACCTGTTTCCTTGACCATTATAATATATAAGCGGATTATTTTCTTTCAATATTTTAATAATAAGTTTAAGGCGTTTTCTTCTTTTAGCGATAAGTGATGAGGGGTGAAAAATATGAAAATGACCTTCCAGCCTAACCAGCGTAAATATAAGAAGGACCACGGTTTTTTGGTCAGAATGGCTACCAAAAGCGGGCGAAAAATTATCAGCCGCAGACGGGCCAAGGGAAGAAAAAGATTAACCGCATAATAATGTTAGGACGTATCAATTAGTTTTGGATATAATTAAAAAAAACCGGGAATTTCAATTAATTTTTGAAAAGGGCCACTCAATTCAAGGGAAATACCTAGTGGTCTATTTTCTTCGTAATTCATATGGAATTAACCGCTTTGGGGTTTGCGCCGGTAAAAAACTAGGCACGGCGGTGCGCCGCAATTACGCAAAAAGACTGCTTCGCGAAGCTATTAGGGGCGTATCTTTCGCGGAAGAAGGGTGGGACCTGCTGTTAGTCGCCAAAAATCCCATTCTCAAGGCTTCATTTTGTAGTATAATTGAAGAAATAGAACATATACTTTTTAAGGTAGGTTTATTAGCACTGAAAAAAGAGGGGGCTGCGGAGGATTCCCGATGAAAGGTGTAATCCTTCTTTTTATAATATTATACCGAAGGTTTTTTTCGCCGTTTCTGCCGCGAAGTTGTCGCTTTTATCCGACATGTTCCGCATATGCATATCAAGCGGTTCAAAGATACGGCGCTCTTAAGGGATTAGCTTTAGGAATAAAAAGATTTTTACGCTGCAATCCTTTTAATCGCGGCGGTTATGATCCGTTGCCGAAAGAATCCGATTAAACCGGTGTTATTTTATTAAGAAAGGATGTTATTAATTTGAGTTTGATCATTAAACCCATCAGCGACTTCCTCCGAATTATTTTGGAATTTTTTTATTCATTGACTAATAACTGGGGCTGGTCGATAATTCTATTGACTGTTTTAATCAAGATCATTCTTTTTCCGACCACAATCAAACAGTTTCAAGCAATGAATAAAATGAAACAGCTTCAACCCAAATTAAAAGAGATCCAAGAAAAATATTACAAGTCAAACCCCGAGGAATATCAACGGCGAACAATGGAATTATATCGTAAAGAGAAAGTCAATCCGTTCAGCGGTTGCCTGCCGTTACTGATTCAAATTCCGATCTTGTTCGCGATTTTTAATTTACTGCAAAACCCCGAATATTTAGCCAATGTCATTCAAGACGCCAGGTTTTTGGGGATCTTATTAAAAAATAACGGCAATTTACCCCTAGCAATTGTTTCGGCCGTTACCACCTTTTTTCAACAAAAACTCACCACCCCGGCCACTGCCGGAACCGATCAAACTCAAATGTTTCTATATATAATGCCGATCATGTTCGGTTTTTTCACCTATCAAGTTAATGCCGGAATTGGTATATATTGGGTTGTCAGCAATATGGTCGGCATCGCCCAGCAATATTTGATCAACAAATATTTCACCGTCAAAGAACATTTACATTCCAAAGACGACGAATCCAAGGAAACAACCAAAACCAAAAAATAATAATCCGGGAGGAGGGTTAAAGTGAAATTTGTGGAAAAAGTAGGCCGCACTAAAGAGGAGGCCGTCGCGGAAGCCCTGAAAGAACTGGGCGCCAAACCCGATGAAGTAAAGGTTGAGGTCTTGGAAGAAACAAACAAGGTTTTTTTGGGATTATTGGGCGGAAAGTCAGTTCGGGTAAGGGTTTCACTTAAAGAGGATGTGGCTCAACAAGCGGGACTTTTCTTACGAGAAATGCTGGTTAATATGGGTATTTTAGCGCAAGTCGAGATTTTTAAACGCCCCGACAATACGGTTTTGAATATCAACGGTAAAGATTTGGGAATTTTGATCGGCAAGCGGGGACAAACTTTAGATTCAATTCAATATCTGGTAAATTTGGCCGTTAATAAAGGACGAACCGAAAAAGAACGAATAATCGTCGACGTGGCCGGTTATCGGAAGCGTCGTGAAGATACCTTGCGCCGGTTGGCGATTAAATTGGCTGATAAAGTCAGACGGGAAGGGAAAAAGCAAGTTCTTGAACCGATGACGCCCCATGAACGCCGGATTATCCATTCCACACTGCAAGGCTATAAGGAGATTATGACTTATAGCGAAGGCGAAGACCCATACCGTCATGTAATAATCACTACTCAACAGTAAAATCCCCGGCTTCAGGCCGGGTTTTATTTTTCCGGTTTATTTTGGAGGTTGCTTCCTATTTTAAGAAACCTTAAGTTATGTTAAACTAAAATAAACTCGAGGAATACATAAGGCAATTTACCTGGAGGAATATCAATTGCATTTTGATGATACCATCGCCGCGATTGCCACTCCGCTCGGAGAGGGAGGAATCGGGATCGTCAGGGTTAGCGGCCCGGCAGCTCAACCCATCGGGCTTAAAATTATAACCGATATGAAGCGGAAACCGTTTCCAGAAATTAAGGAACGGGTCGTTTACCACGGCTTGGTTTATGATCCGGACCGGCAAAAACCCTTGGATGAAGTCCTGTTTTTCTATTTAAAAAAGCCGAAAAGCTTTACCGGAGAAGATACGCTTGAAATTCAAGCCCACGGCGGGATGTATCTCTTATCCAAAATACTGGAACTGGTTTTGAATAACGGAGCGAGGCTGGCGGAACCGGGAGAGTTTACGCAACGAGCCTTTTTAAACGGCCGGATCGATTTGGTTCAAGCCGAGTCGATTATTGATCTGATCCGGGCTAAAACTGAAAAAGCCCATGAACTGGCATTGGCCCAATTAACCGGGAAAACTACCCAAACCTTGGCTGAGATTGAATCCGAGCTGTATCAGATCTTAATTACGATTGAAGCGGCGCTTGATTTTCCGGAAGAAGGCATCCCTGAAATTCAAAAGGAACAGTTGCTTTCCCAAGCTTCCGCTCTCCATCGGAAGCTGGTCTCCTTGCTGGAAGGCATCGATGAAGGGCGCAAATTACGCGAAGGGATCCGGCTGGTTATCGTCGGCCGCCCCAATGTGGGGAAATCGAGCTTACTCAATGAAATGCTTCAAGAAGAACGCGCCATTGTTACTCCGATCCCGGGGACGACCCGAGATGTTATTGAAGCCCCTTTACAATTAAGAGGAGTTCCCTTTTGGCTGATCGATACCGCGGGTTTGCGCGAAACCGAAGATCTGATCGAACAAATGGGAATAACGAAGACCGAAGCGAATATCGCCCAATCGGATTTGATTTTACTGATGTTTGACGGAAGTCAGCCGTTAACCGCCGAAGATCGTCAAATAATCGCCAAACTTAAAGACCGGCCGGTGCTGGCGATCATCAATAAAACCGATTTGCCGCAAGTCGTCCGCAAGGAAGATCTTCCGGAATTCACTTCGGACCGCATCATTGAAATCTCGTTGCACAGCAAATCCGGATTGAAGGAGCTTCAGGAGCGCATCATCGCACTGGTTGGCCTTGGCGATCTTAAACTCGACGATCGCCCCTTATTATCAAGGATAAGGCATAAACAAGCTTTGGAAAAAGCGGTCTCCGCTTTGGCCGAATTTATTTCCGGATTGTCGCTGGGACGCAGTGAAGATCTTCTGGCGGTTGATCTCCGGACTTGTCTGGACGCGTTGGGCCTAATTACGGGCAAAAATGTTTCCAGTGAAGTAATTCAAGGCATTTTCGCCCAGTTTTGCATCGGCAAATAAGCTGGAGGTAAGAGCTTGAAGGATTATGATTATGATATTATAGTAGTCGGAGCCGGACATGCCGGCTGCGAAGCCGCGTTGGCCGCAGCCCGGCTCGGCGCTAAAACTTTAGTTTTAACTATTTCTCCGGACACCATCGGGGCGATGTCTTGCAACCCGGCGATTGGCGGCCCGGCGGCCAAAAGCCATCTGGTTCGGGAACTGGATGCTTTGGGCGGAGAAATGGGCCGAGTGATCGATCAAACCTATTTAAATATAAGAAGAATCAATGAAAGCCGCGGCCCCGCCGTAGCCGCGTTAAGGGCTCAGGCGGATAAGAAGGCTTATCAAAATGAAATGACCCTCCGTTTGGAAAGGGAGCCCAACCTTACCGTCAAACAAGGATTGGTTACGGAAATTACGGTTTCCAATCAACGGGCGACCGGCGTCGTTTTAAAATCGGGGCGGCGCTATTCCGCAAAAGCCGTTATTTTAGCTACCGGGACCTTCCTTGGGGGCGTAATTGTAATGGGATCCACCCGTTATCCGGGCGGACGCCAAGGCGAACTCGCCGCTGTTGAACTCAGCGCAAATCTTACCAAATTGGGCCTGCGGTTGCGCCGGTTTCAAACCGCCACCCCGCCGAGGATTCACCGGCGGTCAGTGGATTTTTCGAAATTGACTCCCCAGCCTTTGCATCAACCTGAGTTGGGCTTTTCCTGGGAGGGATTATCCAAAAAACGAATTCAACAACCATGTTGGTTTACGACTACCACTCCGGAAACCATTCGGATCATTCGTAACAATCTCGATCAGTCCCCGATTCAAACGGGCGCAATCACGAGCAACGGGCCTCATTTTTGTCCGTCAATCGATCGCAAGGTGCTCCGCTTTCCGGAAAAGACCGACCACTTAATTTTTTTAGAGCCGGAAAGCGAGTATACCGAAGAGCTGTATTTATTGGGCTTGACTACGGCCATGCCCGAATCGGCACAAGAACAAATCTTGGCTTCAATACCCGGATTGGAAAAAGCGGAGATTATCCGGCCCGGTTATGCCGTGGAGTATGACTGTTTAGAGTCTTTTCAATTTAAACCGACTTTGGAATCCAAGACCATCGCCAATTTATTTTCGGCGGGTCAACTAAACGGAACCTCCGGTTATGAAGAAGCCGCGGTTCAAGGCTTGATTGCCGGGATTAACGCTTTTCGGAAAATCAAAGATTTGCCTCCCTATATCCCGGATCGCGGCGACTCCTATATCGGAGTATTGATCGACGACTTGGCCACCAAGGGGACAGATGAACCATACCGGATGATGACCGCCCACGCCGAATTCAGATTATTCCTGAGATTGGATAATGCTTTGTTCCGGTTGGGCCGGCAAGGGTTGGAACTGGGCTTGTATGATCCGGAACGCTACCGTAAAATCAGCGCTTTGCTCGAACAAGCCGCTAGCTTAAAAGCCATAATCAAAGAAGTAAAAATAAAACCGGATTCCCCGATTTGGGAAAAAATCAACGGCAATGTCCGGAAGCGTTGCCGTTTAGAAGAAATCATCTTACGTCCGGAAGTGGACGATCAATTAATAATATCCGAGTTTGAAGAGCTGAAGGAATTTCCGCAACCGATCCGGGAATATGCCTGGAATGAGGTTAAGCTCGCCGGATATCTGCAAAGGCAATCGACCCAGCTACAGGAACATCAACGACTGGAGCGGGTTAAAATTCCACCCGGTTTTAATTTCAGTTCGCTAACCCGCCTTTCCGAAGCTGGACTGAGATTGCTGGAAAAGGTTCAACCGCTCTCGCTGGGGCAGGCTTTCCGCATACCGGAATTGAGCGCCGCGGACCGGACGGTTTTATTATTTCATTTTAAGCCTACCAAAGGAGTTTCGGAAACCAATTATGAAAGAGCAATTTGAGATTATCGTGGTTGGCGCCGGCCATGCCGGCTGCGAAGCGGCCTTGGCAGCCTCGAAGATGGGTTTTCGGACCCTGCTGTTCACTTTAAACTATAACAACATTGCCTTTATGCCTTGCAATCCCTCCATCGGCGGCCCGGCCAAAGGGCATCTGGTTCGGGAAATTGACGCTCTGGGAGGCGCCATGGGGCGAATCATCGATCGCGCTTACCTGCAAATGCGGTTGTTGAACACCCAGAAAGGTCCGGCGGTTTGGGCTTTACGGGCTCAAGCCGACAAAATCCTTTATCAGCGGGAAATGCTGGCCGAATTGGAACGCCAACCGAATCTCTCGATCAGGCAGGCCGAAATAGTCGAAATTCTGGTCGATTCCAACGGTAGGGCATGCGGCGTTAAGACCAGCACCGGCTTGACTTTTAAGGCTCAAGCCGTAATTTTGGCTACGGGCACCTTTTTACAAGGCCGGATCTTCATTGGGCGGTTTAACTATGCCTCCGGCCCGATGGGATATCTTCCCGCCAACGCTTTGTCCGATTCCTTGAAAGAGTTGGGGTTCGAATTACGCCGTTTTAAAACCGGCACTCCGGCCAGGGTGCGCCGCCGCTCGCTGGATTTCAGCAAACTTATCCCCCTGCCGGGAGGTTATACCGAACAAGGTTTTTCTTTTTGGGAACCTTGGCAGATACGGCCCCAACATTTGTGTTGGCTGACCTATACTCAGCCGGAAACCCACCGGATCATCAAAGAACATCTCCATGAAGCCGCTTTATTCAGCGGCGCGATCACCGGAGCCGGCCCCAGATATTGTCCGTCAATCGAAGGCAAATTGATTCAATTCCCGGACAAAGAACGGCATCAGGTCTTTATTGAACCGGAAAGCGCGGATAGCGATGAAATGTATTTGGCCGGCCTCTCTTCCAGCCTGCCGGAATCGGTTCAGGAATTATTCTTGCGAACCATTCCCGGCTTGGAAAATCTGGAAATTGTCCGTCCCGGATACGCCATCGAGTATGATTATTTACCCGGCGACCAATTAAAAATGACCTTGGAGACGAAAAAAGTCCCCGGCCTTTATGCCGCCGGACAAATCAACGGCAGTTCCGGTTATGAAGAAGCCGCGGCCCAAGGGTTAATCGCGGGCATTAACGCCGCCCTCGGTTTGCAAGGAAAGGAACCTTTGATTTTGAAACGTTCCGAAGCTTATATCGGCGTTTTGATCGATGATTTAATCACTAAAGAAAACGATGAACCTTACCGGATCTTGACTTCCCGGGCCGAATTCCGGTTGACCCTCCGTTCGGACAATGCCGACCAGAGGTTGGCGCGCTATGGAATCGAACTCGGCTTGCTCAATGAAGAACAGGCGCGCCAATTTGAACTCAAGTACCAACGAATCGGCGAGTTGCAAAGCTTATTTGAAAGGACCGTTTTGAATCCGGACGCCCGCGTCCGCCAAATTTTTACCGAAGCGGGTTTTTCCGTTCCCAAAAACAAATTCAGCCTTGGGGAAATATTAAAACGCCCCGAAATCAGTCCCGATTTTCTTAAAAAGCTGGCGCCGGATCTTGAATTTTTGCCGAGCGACGCCGTGGAAGTCAGCACCCGCTATAAGTACCAAGGTTATTTGGAAAAAGAACAGGAACAGGCGAAACATCTCCAAGATTTTGAAAACAAAATATTACCTGAAACTTTGGATTATAATCAGATAGCCAATTTAGCCCGGGAGGCCCGGGAAAAATTGAGTAAATTTCGGCCCCGCACTTTAGGCCAGGCTTCGCGCATCAGCGGGATTAATCCGGCCGATTTAACCGCCTTATTATTTTATATCGAACATCAAAAGGAGCGGCAATGAAAAACGCGGAAACGAAGCTTCCGGAATTATTAAGCTCAATCGGACTCGATCTTTCTCCAGACCAAGCAGGACGTCTAATTCGATTTCTTGAATTACTGCTGGATGCCAATCAAACCGTTAATCTTACCGCGATTACCGATTTTGACGAAGCGTTGATCAAACACGTTTATGACTCTTTAACCATCATGACCCTCCCGGAATTTCAAATCGCCGGAACCATTATCGATATCGGCAGCGGCGGAGGGATTCCGGTAATACCTCTGGCGATTTGCAATCCCGGAAAACACTTCGTTTCCTTAGAAGCCACCAACAAAAAGCTTAATTTTCAAATCGAAGCCGCTCGTTTCTTAAAATTAATCAATTTCACCCCGATCTGGGGACGGGCCGAAGCAGTCGCCAAAGAAGCGAAACACCGTGAAGCATACGATTTGGCGATCGCCCGCGCGGTTGCCCCGTTGAACATTTTGGCCGAATTGACCATCCCCTTCGTTAAAGTCGGCGGCAATGCAATTTATTATAAGGGTAAGGACGCTTCGGCCGAATTGATGCAAGGCACCGATGCGGCGCATATTTTGGGAGCCGAATTTGAAGGCTCCGAATCTTTTCAGTTACCCTCAGGGACTGGTTCACGGACCTTGATCAAGTTTCGCAAAAAAACGGTTACCCCGTCTCTTTATCCGCGAAAACCCGGCATTCCTCAAAAAAAGCCGTTATAATACGAGGCTTTCGGCGCCGGTTTATCAACCTGCGCAAGAAAGTTTGGTTTTAAAGAAGGAAGATGATGCTTGATCTAGAAAAGATCAGAGTAGTTTGAAGGAAAAAAGGTGATTAACTTTGAAGCGCTCTTCGCGGAGATCATTGGAAATACTACGTCAAAGAGCATATGAACTTTTGAACGCCGAACTCGAAATGCTTCGGAGTCATCCCAATTATGACACTAAAAGGGGTTGGAGGGAGGAAGGTTTAAACATGGGAAAAGCGATTGCTATCGCCAATCAAAAAGGAGGCGTTGGAAAAACCACCACCGCCATTAACCTGGGAACTTGTTTAGCTCAGAATCAGCGCAAAGTGTTAGTGATCGATCACGATCCGCAAGGAAATTCCACCAGCGGGATCGGTTTAAAAAAGGGTGAAATCAAGAAATGCATTTACGATGTATTGATCAATGAAATCCCTTTGGAAGAAGTATTAATCCAAACTCAAGTCGAAAATTTAAAGATCGCTCCGGCTACCATTCGCTTGGCCGGCGCCGAAGCCGAACTGGTCGGAATGATGGCCAGAGACCAAAGACTGAAGCGCGCCATCGAACCGATTAAGAAAGACTTCGATTATATTCTGATCGATTGTCCGCCATCGCTGGGAAATTTGACGATTAACGCCTTGGCTGCCGCGGATTCAATCATAGTTCCGATTCAATGTGAATATTATGCCTTAGAGGGTCTCAGCCAATTGATGAAAACCATTCAACTGGTCCAAAAGTACTCCAATCCCGATCTTCAAATCGAAGGCGTGGTTTTGACCATGTACGACAACCGTACCAACCTTTCTTCCCAAGTAACCGAGGAAGTGCGCCGTTATTTTCAGGACAAGGTTTACCGGACCATCATCCCCCGCAACATTCGTCTTAGCGAGGCCCCCAGTTTCGGCTTGCCGATAACGCTCTACGATGAAAAATCAAAAGGAGCCGAAGCCTATACCGAACTGGCAAAGGAAGTGATGGCCAATGAGTAAAAACAGAGGCCTGGGGAAAGGGCTGGGCGCCCTAATCCCCGAACTGGAAGAAGAGAATTTTGACGCCCAACAAACGGTCGCTATCGACTTGGTTTTACCCAATCCATATCAGCCCCGCAAGGATTTTTCCGATGAAAAACTGAATGAACTTGCCGAATCAATTAGAATTCATGGCGTCATTCAACCGTTATTAGTCAGGGAGTATCAAGGCAAATATCAATTAATAGCCGGCGAACGCAGACTAAGGGCCTCCAAGCTAGTGGGGCTAACCGAAGTCCCAATCATCATCAAAGAGATGAGCGATCAGGCCATGATGGAAGTGGCTCTGGTTGAAAACTTGCAACGTGAGGACTTGAACCCCATCGAAGAAGCGGAAGCCTTCCGGCGGTTGATAGAAGAATTTAATTTAACCCAAGACGAAATTGCCAAAAAAGTTGGCCGCAGCCGGCCGGCGATCGCTAATACGCTGCGACTCTTGAACCTACCCGAGGCCATCCAAAAAGACTTGGCCAAAGGAACGCTCACCATGGGGCATGCCCGTTCCTTGCTGGGCTTAAAAACTGCCGAAGAACAAATCCGCATTTGGCAAAAGATCCAAGCCGAACAACTATCGGTACGCCAAACCGAAGAACTGGTCAGACAGTTAAACGATCCAATCAATGTTTCACGTGAAACCAAAAAGGCCAAACTTAAAACAGAAACCCCTACCATTCGCGACCCGAATCTGATCGAGATTGAAGAGGAATTACAACTTTCACTGGGAACCAAGGTGATCATTAAACCCGCGGGGGTTGGCGGAAAAATAGAGATCAACTATTATTCCGACGAGGATTTTGAAAGGCTTTGCGAAAGATTACTTAATTAGAAAGGTCTTCATTAAGGCCTTTTATCTTTGTTTCACGTGAAACAAATCGATTAACCGACGGGGATGTTGATGGATAAAGACTTACTTGAAACTTGGTTAAACGCGATTGCTGCCGGAGAGCTTACTCCGGCGGAGGCTCTCGAAAAATTGGCGGATCTTCCTTATCAAGACTTGGGATTCGCTAAAGTGGATTTCCACCGAAAGCTAAGAACGGGTAATGCCGAAGTCATTTACTGTCCCGGCAAAAAACCGGAACAGGTGGCTGCGATTTTTCAGGCTTTGGCGGGTCAAACCCGGAATGTGATGGCTACCCGGGCTAATTTAAGAATCTATCGGAAAGTGAAAGCCGTATTGTCGGATGCTTGTTATTTCGATCAAGCCCGAATAATCGCCTTAATCCGCGACCAATCCCGAACAGCGGGTAAAATCGGAGTTATTTCGGCGGGGACGGCGGATCAAAGGATCGCCGAAGAAGCGGCAATTACCGCCGAGATATTGGGCAGCGCGGTTTGCCGGATTTATGATGTGGGGGTGGCCGGGATCCATCGTTTGTTTAGCCAAAAAGCGGTCATTGATTCCTGCCGCGTTTTAATAGTAGTGGCGGGGATGGAAGGAGCTTTGGCCAGCGTGGTGGGGGGATTGGTTGACAAACCGATAATCGCCGTTCCTACCAGCGTCGGCTATGGAGCAAATTTTAAGGGCTTGGCGCCGCTATTGAGCATGTTGAATGCTTGCGCCAGCGGAATTACTGTAGTAAACATCGATAACGGTTTTGGCGCGGGCGTCGCGGCGCATCGTATTAATTTACTGGGAGAATAAATCATGAATGTCGCGCACCTTGATTGTAATGCCGGAATTAGCGGCAATATGTTTTTAGGCGCTTTAATCGATTTGGGATTTCCGGTGGAGTTGTTGCGCTCGGAATTGAAAAAGTTGCCGCTACCAATCCCCGATTTTAAGCTCGAGAAGGTTTCCAAAAAGGGGATTGCCGCTACTTTTTTTGATACGGAACTGGTTCCGGAACATCACCATCGCCGTTTGAGTGAAATTAGAAACCTGATCACCGAAGCGGGCTATTCCAAGTTCGTTGCCGATAGGGCGCAGGCTTGTTTTAACTGTTTGGCCGAAGCGGAAGCTAAAATTCACGGAGTTTCGATTGATGAAATTCATTTTCATGAAGTTGGAGCGGTTGACGCTATTGTCGATATAGTCGGCGCTTGCCTCGGGATTGAGTATTTTCAAATCCGTCAAATTACGACGTCTCCGATCCGGGTCGGATTTGGCTCAGTCAAATGCGCTCATGGCGAAATCCCGATTCCGGCGCCGGCCGCTTTGGAATTATTAACCAATTTTCAGATTTTTAGCGGAGTATACGAAGGAGAATGGACTACGCCCACCGGGGCTGCGATTTTGAAAGTATTTGCCACGCCGGATTCAATACCGCGAATGACCGTTACCAAGATCGGTTATGGCGCCGGCGCCGCCGATCGCCCTATTCCCAATATCCACCGGATCGTGCTTGGAAAGTCCGTTCAAATTGAAGAGCAGGATTACCAGGTGGTTTTGGAAACGAACATCGATGAGCTCAATCCGGAAATATTCGGATTTTTAGGTGAAGCCATCTTACAAGCGGGAGCGCGGGATTATTATTTCACTCCGGTCCAAATGAAAAAGGGACGCCCCGGGGTCTTGGTTACCGTAATCGCCCCTCCGGAGAAGGTCGCCCCAATTGAAGAACTTCTCTTCAGTCAAACTTCCACCTTCGGAATTCGCAAGTATCCGGGGGAACGCCATTGTTTACGGCGGGATTATCGGACAATCATGGTTGACGGGTGTGAAATCCGAGTTAAAATGGGATTTCAAAACGGCCGGGTCGTTAAGTATGCTCCCGAATACAACGATTGTCTCCTGGCCGCGGCAACTTTAAAACGACCTTTAAAAGATATTTATGATGAAGCGAATTTTCAGTTTAGAAAAATGTTTTTCGATGAAGGAAGCCGATGATTTACGGTGAATTATTAAATAGTATAATTTGGATTTGGGATTTATTCGCTTGGGGCGCGAAAAGCGCGACCGATAATCAATGAACCGGAAAAAATTTTCCGCCGGAAAAATTTCGTTTAATTTTGTTTCGCCTTAATTATGGCGCGCTTTATTCTTGGAAGGGAGCTGCCTAAATGGATTTGCAGGCGATTAACCAATGGTGCCAAGATAACTTATGGTTATTGTTGTTGATTAATTTTGTCTTAACCATTGAGGTGTTAATACTTTTCGTGGCTACTCACAAGCGGTTGGAAAAATATCGCTATCTTTTTAAGGGCAACGAAGGGCGGGATTTAGAATCGCTACTGCTTAATCTTTCGGGAAAAACACATTTATTAAGCAATACTATCAATAATTTGGAAGAACAAATGACGGCCCATCAAGTTCGTGGAGAAATGCACCTCCAAAACTGGGCGTTAATTCGATTCAAGGCTTTCCAAAACACGGGCAGCGACCAAAGTTTCGCGCTGGCCCTATTGGATGCCGCCGGGGACGGAGTTGTCTTGAGCAGTCTCTTTGGCCGGGACGAATCGAGAGTATATTGTAAGCCGGTGGAACAAGGCCAATCGATTTACCCGCTTAGCGAAGAAGAAAAAGAGGCGATCGCTACCGCTTTAGGAAAAACCAAAAAAAGAGAAAGAATAAAAAGTTTTATAAATTTGGCAGGAAGATAACACTAATGTGTCGAATATCTTAATTTACCGTTAAAAATAATATTATAGCGCGTATCTTGGCTTCGTTTTCGGAGGTGTCTTTCCCCTTGCATAAGATTATCAAGTACATAAAACAAAAATGCGGCAAAGGTTTCACCTTTTTAGTGGTGCCTAACTCGACGGGCGCGGTTCGTAGTTGCGCTATTCCTTTTTCGGCCGCGCTTTTGATATTCGGGATTATCGTTTTCAACATTTATATCTTTGTCGGGTACACCACTCAGCTTGTGAAAATTCACCAATACCGGCATGAAATAAGCGTCAAAAACAAACAAATTTCAAAACTGGAGAAAGAGCAACGGGAAATCCAGCCTACTTTGAAGCGTAGTTATCAGATTGCCGCCGAACTTAGCCGACTTAAAATAGAACGGGAAAAACTATTAAGTTCGTGGAGAGCCATCCAACAAAAATCGGGTCGAACCAACACCACCACCAGTCGGGGAGTTGTTCTAAGACCGAGACCGTATACGATTACCCCCGTTGAACAGTCGCCATCCGGAATTAAGACCGAACTGATAGAATTACAGAATAATTTAAAGCAACTTGATGAATTTATCAAAATCGAACAAGAATTGCAACGGGAATTGTTAAGTGATTTTATAGCATACGAAACCAAATTGGATCATACTCCTTCGATTTGGCCGGTTTCATCCTTCATTATCTCCGGTTTCGGGACCCGTTTTCATCCGGTGTACCATCGCTATATCAATCATACCGGCGTGGATTTAAACGCCAGGTACGGTACGGCGGTTAAAGCGGCGGCCGACGGGGTGGTTGAATTTTCCGGCTATCAAAGCGGTTACGGATATACGGTGATTGTTAATCATGGTTATGGATATAAAACCTTATACGCGCATAATTCAAAGTTATTGGTGACCAAAGGGCAAAAGGTGACAAAAGGTCAAAAAATATGCTTATCGGGCAACAGCGGCGTTAGCACCGGTCCCCATTTGCATTATGAAGTTCGAATTAACAATGTTCCTGTAAATCCAGTAATGTTTTTAAAGAATTAACGGGGAGGTCATTATGATTTCTAAGAAAGAAATTGCTACCACCAACACGCGAAAGGTCGATACCGTAATCGGTAAGGAAACCAGTTTCAAAGGCAATCTGGAAGCCCCCGGAGGCTCGGTTAGAATCGATGGTTATTTTGAGGGCGAATTACACATCGGCGGGGATTTGATAGTCGGTGAAGGCGGTATTGTGGTAGGGAACGTGGTTGCTAAAAATGTGATCGTTGCCGGGGAAATCAAAGGAACCGTCGAAGCCCGGGGGAAAATGGAATTAGCGCCTTCAGCCAAAGTAATCGGGGATTCGAAGATGGTTACCTTGGTGGTTGAAGACGGCGCTTATTTACAGGGAATGTGCGCTCCTTTACCCAAAGGGGACTTGAAAGAAAGAGGCAAAGTCCTTCGGGTTGAAACTCCCGAAGAAGTTGCGGCGGTTAAAGTAAAAACTCCTTAATTAATAAGGGGTTTTTTTAATGGCGTCCCAAAGAATTAATTAAGAATTAAATATCGGTAAAAGGAAATATTATGGTTCAAATGAGTAAAGGCTATTTATATCCTGACCGCAGAGCCGCAGGGAAAAAATTGGCTGAAAATATTAAACCGGAAATCAACGGTAACGCCATTGTGTTGAGCCTTCCCAGAGGCGGCGCCGTAGTGGGAAACGAAGTGGCGAAACTGCTGAATGCGGAACATGATTTGGTAATCAGCAGAAAGATCGGCGCTCCGTATAATCCGGAGGTCGCGATCGCCGCTGTCAATCAAAACGGGGAATTATTCAAAAATGAGGCCGTGATTGAAGCTTTAGCGGTAACCGATGGATACCTCGAATCCCAAACAAAACTGCAGCTTGACGAGATTAAAAGACAGTTGCGGGAGTTTAGAGGAGAAAAACCGTTTCCTAATCTTTTTCAAAAAACAGTAATTTTGGTCGATGACGGGTTGGCGACAGGTTTTACGATGGAAGCGGCGGTGGAATTCGTCCGTTCCTTAAAGCCCGCCCGGATTATTGTCGCCGTTCCGGTCGGTTCGGCCGAGGCGATAGCGAAATTAGCACCGCAAGTAGACTTGGTGGTTTGCCCCTTAATCCCGGAGAAGTTTTGGGCAGTCGGCCAATTTTATCGCGAATTTTTACAAGTCAGCGATGCGGAAGTAAAAAGTTTATTTAAAGAAGAAAAACCTTAATCGCTTAAAGAAGATCGGAATTCAGACGCCCGGAAATTAAGATGTTAAGTCGACTGAAAATAAGGGCTTCCGTTTCTCTCCAATGATATAGTAGAACCAACCAATCGAGATTTCGTTATAAGCGGAATTAAAACCAAAAATCGTCACGCAGAGAAATTCTTTTTAGACAAAGCATAAGTAATTGATTGAACGCCCCGGTTCGCACCAATCTTGAGCGACGGAGAACATCAAGAAAGGCAATCCGTTGCCGTTTGTGTCGGCGGCGATAGCCGGACGGTGAGAAAAATCAAGGGAATGCGAGATCGGATCAAAGACCGGTTTTCCGATTAGCCCGTCGATGGTTGTTAAAAGTTCGGTTCTAATTGACTGATAAAAGTCATTGACCCGCTGAATGTAATTGACGGTTTCAGTGATTTGAGGGACCCTTCCCAGTCTGGCCACTCGGGTCGGACCGGCGTTGTAGGCCGCTAAGAGCAGTTCGAATTGTTGGAATTGGCGGTAAAGATCCTGTAAATAACGGGTGCCGGCATAAATGTTTTGCCGAATGTCGTAGGGATCCCTTATCTTCATAATTTGAGATACACAATCCGTAACCTGCATTAAACCGCGGGCTTCGCACGGCGAAACGGCTCCGGGCCGGAAAGAAGATTCGGCCGCAATAATGCTGGCAATCAATAACGGATCGAAATCGGTCGCGGCTGATTCCTCGATGATCGCCGCAATGATGGTTTCTCTTTCGAGATCGGGCAGTCTAGGGTTGAATTTAATAATCATTTGGCGGATCGTGTTTTGGTGGAGCGTTTCGGGTTGAATATAAATTGGTGGTTCCGCCGATATTGGAGCGGCATTCGCTTGGGATGCCGACATTAATGATAATCCGAACAGGATTGTAAGTAAAATGAAAGCAGTGATCGATATTTGTTTGGTAGAAGCGTACATGGTTTCCCTCCTATTTAATCGTCTGCTTTCAAAAGTATTGGTTAAAATGGCAATTATTATACATGCCGGCTTGAAAATTTTGAATCGTGATCTTAACCAATCTAATACTGAAGTTAATTGATAAATGTGGCTCTTAAGTATTCACCCGGCCCAACTCGCCGGGGCGCGTTAAAGGATGAAAA
>JAAYHS010000020.1 GCA_012735315.1 Bacillota bacterium
GGCCGTTAATTCCGCCGGCCATAACGGAGGTTGGTCCAAGCGGGTTACTACACTCCGGTTTGCTTCCCTCGGCTTTCGCAAAACGTGGCTCAGCAGCAAGTTATCGGAGAGATACGCTTTCACCCGGTCGGAACTGTTGAGGAAGTAATCCTGGGTGCTGGACTTGCCTCGGATGCAAACATTTCCTACCAAAGCGATCTCCGCCGGAACCAGTTTTTTCTCGTTGCCCATGGTCCCGCCGTTGACGCAAGAACTACCGTAGTTATAGATGACGCTGTTAACCAGGATTCCTTTACTGCCGCCCTTAAAGCGGGGGTTGCGGTCCCGATTGTGGGCATAGAGACAGCCAATGATCGAAACATTATATACCGAGTCGTGGATCAGGGTCCCTTTGGAGTGTTCCCCTTTGGAGTGGGAGCTATGGGAGAGACCTTCGGCGATCAAGCATTTGTAAAGAGTCACGTCATGGGCGGTGAAATGGGGGTTATCCCCCGGCAACAAATCCCGGGGTCCGGAGACTGAGAGATTTTCATCCACGCCCCAAGTTGCCGAAACATGATCGAAAACCACATTATATACCGGGTTTTTGACGGAACCGGACGTAGTAATACCGTCGGGTTCCCAACCGCTCCGGGCCGGTTGGCCGGCGTCCCCCGGTCTTACCGCCAAGTGTTGGATCACCACATCATGGGTTTGGATGTTGATTCCGCCTTGGATAATGGTAATCCCCGGCGCTGGAGCAGTCTGGCCGGCAATGGTGATATAAGGGTTTTTGATCGTTATATTACTCCGCTCCAGATTGATTACACCGCCGACTTCGAACACAACCAATCTGGGGCCGCGGGCCTCCAGCGCCGCTTTAAGTGAGCCGGGGCCGGACTTGTTAAGATTGGTGACTTTGATGACCTTGCCATCCAGTCCGCCTTCGGTTTTGGTGCCGAAACCGCCGCATAAATAATATGGTAAATCTCCATCGCTCCTCGCCGGTGAATTTAACGGCTCTGCTTTTGAGTAACGGCCGATGTAAGCGAGAAGGATCATTACTATTGCCAGAAGCAATTTTTTTCGTTTCACAGCGATCCCCCCTTTTACAAAAAATTCGCCGTTTTTGGATCAAACCCTTCTCCGCTTCGGGGAAATCATGGTTTTGAAATCAAGTTTAAAATGTTATAATATAAGCGATTTTCATAATTACCTCTAGTAAGATTTTGACACAATATATGGCGCCCAACCCGGATTAGTCTATCAATATATTGTGTCAAAATGAAAAATCCGGGAATTATGAAATCGCCTAACTTTATTATTACAATACTTTTCGTCTTTTATTCCTTTCCCGGCGCCGAAACGTTGCGCGCCGCAGAGTTCGGCCGGCGTTTAGCACCGCCAATACCGTCACTCCGACATCGGCGAAGACCGCTTCCCAAATACCGGCCAAACCCATACCTCCGCCGATGATAAACAGCCCTTTCACTCCCAAGGCCAATAAAATGTTTTGCCTGACGATCTTTTTGGTTCGTTGGGCGATCTCCATCGCCGTTACCAGCTTTGAGGGGGAGTCCTCCATTAAAACCAGATCAGCGGCTTCGATTGCGGCGTCGCTCCCCAGTCCGCCCATGGCGACACCAATGTCGGCCCTGGCAATTACCGGCGCGTCGTTAATGCCGTCTCCGACGAAGACCAGTCTTTGGCGACGCCGGTTCTTTAGTCCCGCTCCCAATTCTTCAATCTTGGCCACCTTATCCTCAGGTAAAAGTCCCGCGTAAAATTCGGTGATCCCCAGTTCCCGGCCAACCCGTTCGGCCTCGGTTTTTTCATCTCCGGTAAGCATTACCGTCCGCCGGACCCCCAACCGCTTCAATCCGGCGACTGCCTCCCGGGCGTCCTCTCTTACTTCGTCGGAGATAATGATATATCCGGCATAAACCCCATCAATGGCTACATAGATGCCGGCGCCTATCTCGCAATCGCGGTGGACGATATTTTCCCGGTGCATTAAACGATCGTTGCCCGCCAAAACCTTCCGTCCCTTGACCGTGGCGCTGACCCCATGGGCCGGAATCTCCCGGTAATCCGTCACCTCGTTCTCCATGATTCGAGAGTTATTTGCCGCGGCGCGAATCGACTGGGCGATGGGATGATTGCTGTAAATCTCGGCTCCGGCCGCGGCGTCCAACACCTCTTCCTTGGTAAAACCGTTTTGGGGCGCGATCTCCGTAACCCGGAAAACCCCCTTGGTTAAGGTGCCGGTTTTGTCAAATGCCACCGTATCTATTTGGGTCAGAGCTTCCAAATAGTTGGCCCCTTTCTCTAAAATCCCGTTACGGGAAGCGCCGCCGATACCGCCGAAATACCCCAAAGGAATCGAAACCACCAAGGCGCAGGGGCAAGAAATCACCAGCAACACCAACGCCCGGTACAGCCATTGTTCGAACCCGGCCCCGGCTATCACCAGCGGCGGAATCAAGGCGATCAACGCCGCCATCCCCACCACCGCCGGAGTGTAATAATTCGAAAACACGGTAATGAATTGTTCGGTGGGGGCCTTCCGCTCGGCAGCCTTCTCCACCAAATCCAAGATCCGGGCCACCGAAGAATCCCGGTACGGTTTAGTCGCTTTTACCAATAACAAACCCGGCCCGTTAATCATACCGCCGAGAACCTTCTTCCCCCGGCTTACCCGGCGGGGAACCGATTCTCCGGTTAAAGCCGAGGTGTCAACGAAAGAACTCCCGAAAACGACTTCCCCATCCAGAGGCACTTTTTCTCCCGGTTTAACGATCAAGATCTGGCCCACCTCCACCTCCTCGGGCCTGACTCGCCGGGAACCGCCGTCCTCTTTCAGATTGGCGTACTCCGGCCGGATATTCAGGAGCGCTTTAATCGAACGCCGGGAACGGTTAACCGCCCGGTTTTGTAAATATTCGCCGACTGCGTAAAAGAGCATCACTCCCACAGCTTCGGGCAGTTGATGAATGGCAATGGCGCCGCCGGTGGCGATGGTCATTAAAAAGTTTTCATCGAAAAACTGGCGGCGGATAATCTTATTGACTGCGGCGGTAATAACCGGCCAACCGACCAGCAGGTAAGCGGTGATCAATACCGAATATTCCGCCCAGGAGTATGGGGTCCGGTGCAGTTCCTCATTGAAAATCAATCCGATTAAAAACAAGACCCCGGCGACCAAAATCAACCGCAATTTTCGTTTCTCCGCTTCCTGCTCCTCCAAAGGCGAATTCCCGGAGTCATCGTCCTTTCGCAGCTTAACACCCGGCTCCACTTCGGAGATAATCGCGGCGGCCTGTTCGAAAAGATGGCCGGGCGCTTCCATGGTTTTAGAGGCAAAATTGATGGTGACGTTTTCCAACCCCTTCACTTTTTTTAGTTCCCGTTCAATTTTTCCGGCGCAAGCGGGGCAATCCAAACCTTCCAGCAAATAGCGCATCTAAAGCATCCTTCTTTCATCCTGTTAATATATTAACGCCCCTCGGCGAAATGTGCCTGAGCTTCACGGATCAGATTGATAATGTGTTCGTCATCCAAAGAGTAATAAACCATCTTCCCTTCACGGGTATACTTTACCAATCGATGGGCTTTTAACAGCCTTAAATGATGGGAAACCGCCGGGAGACTCATCTCCATGATCACCGCGATGTCGCAGACACAAAGTCGGCAATGGGCCAACAGATATAAGATTTTGGTCCGGGTCTCATCCCCCAACACTTTAAAAATTTCGGACAACCCGGAGACTTCCAAAAGCTTATTCCTTAAACCCTCAATATTCGATTCCGTAGGATTAAAAACGTCGCAAAGGTCCGGATTGTTGTTCAAATCAGTTTTGAAATTCTTTCCCATGTTTTGGTCCTCCATTATAACAATTAAGTAATTGTTTAATTGTATTATAAAAAAATATAATCCTGGTGTCAAGGTCGTTATCAGGACAGAACGGCAAAAAGTAACCAATTTACAAGTTAGCTAAACTCTACCCTCCCGCTTGGATTAATTCCCAGAACAAATTTTCAACATCCACGACCAATCCATTAAATACAAATGATAGGGCAGTGCTTCCCCTTTCAAAGGTCTTATACTTGTCGATTTCAAAATCTTCAAAACAATAGATCATGATATTCTCCTGTTTCGGGTCAATCAGCCAGTATTCTCTTACTCCCGATAAGCGATAGGTGTTTAACTTGTCGATCATATCCTTGCTCCGGGTGCTGTCGGACAAAATCTCAACCACCAAAGTGGGGGTCCCCATATACCTTCCCTTTTCAGTCACATTATTCTCCAAGTCACAGGCCACAAGGATATCCGGCTGCATCACATCTGGTTCCTTAAACTCTTTCTTGTGAAAATGGACGTCAAACGGGGCTAAAAATACCCGGCATTTTTTGTTTTTGAAGTATTCGTTAAAAGTCAAATATAGTCTGCCGAGTATTTCCTGATGTCTAATGCTTGGAGAGGAGAGTAAATAGATTTCACCGTTGATGAACTCCATTCGTAAAGTGCTTTTTTCGTAAATCTCCATAAACTCCTCATAGGAAACTTTTTTACCGCCGTATTGATAGTCCAAAGCCCTTTCTCTCATTAAAAAGTATTGTTCGATGTCGGTAATATAAGGGGTCAATCTGGCGACTTTAACGCCGTTTTTGGTGATCACCACCTCATTTTGCTGTTCGACAAAATCCATATATTTGCCTAAATTTTGCTTAAGTTCGGTCGCGGTGATCACGACGCCCTCCATATAGTCGATCGGTTTCATATCAATCACCTCCACTATTAATATACTATTGTGTACGATTTTATGCAATAATGTTGTGCGATTTACTAAAACAAAACGTGCGATTTTTTAATAAAAATTATACGGTTTATCGATGAGACATAGCCTTATCCATCCCAAAATAAAAAACCCCGACGTTCCGTCAGGATTATCTTAAAAAATGGTGCGCCCGACAGGAATCGAACCTGTGCACCTGGCTCCGGAGGCCAGTGCTCTATCCTCTGAGCTACGGGCGCGTATAATTATTGTATAATAACTTATATGAATTTACAAGCTTGTTTTTAGGCCAATAATGTTAAATTTAGGCTTAAAGACTCAAAGGCAAATCCGCTGGCCCAGCCGGACATCTGGCAACCGGCAATATCAGCCCGATACCGAAGGTCATGGTTTTGACTTCCCGACCGGCCGTTTGCTTCCCATGCCGGTTGGCGCCCTCGTCGTTTTTTCATCAGTTATCTTCCAGGGCCATTTTCCTCCCTGCTAATTTTACATCCGGGGTGGGTCCCTTTTAGCCCCAGCTTGTTGCGGACCTCCATCAACTGGGCGACCCGTTCCGGCGGCAACTCCCGTTCCCCGCCCAATTGCCGGACCGCCAGACTGACGGTGGCGAAATGCTCCATGGTCTCCAGCTTATAATAAGCGCTAAAAACATCGCCACCCAACGTCAAAGCGCCGTGATTGGCCAGTAAAACAGCATCATGGTCCTTGATTATTCCGGCAATCGACTCGGGGACTTCATCGGTAGAAGGAGTTGCATACTCGGCTAAAGGTATCTCTCCCAAAGTGATGATTACTTCCGGCAAGAATTTTTTATTAAGCGGAATCCCGGCTACGGCAAAAGCGGCGCAAATCGGCGGGTGGGCATGGACCACCGCTTTGACATCGGGACGCTCCCGGTAAACCCTGAGGTGCATCTTAATCTCGGAAGACGGTTTCAAGCTGCCGGAAAGCAGTTTGCCGACCCCGTTCACCTTAATGATCATCTCCGGCGTCATAAAGCCTTTGCTGACTCCCGTTGGGGTGCATAAAAACTCATCCGGCCCGATCCGTACGGAAATATTCCCGTCATTAGCGGCCACATAGCCCCGGAGCCAAATCCGCCGCCCCACTTCCACCATGTCTTGTTTCAATTCCAACTCGGAACGCATCTTAACCTCCCGAACGAGTTTCGTATCTATTCTACGAAGAATAAAAAATCCCAAGGCATATCTTAATTACCAATAATCCGAATTTTCATTTTACGCATAAAACCAATATCCTGGAGCGGCGTTAAGCCATAGCGCACCTGATGGCGAAAAAGGTCCATATTTACCCATAATTAATTCTCCCCGGATTCAGATTTACCTATCGGTGGAGCTTACCTTCTAAAACTTTTCCAGTTGATCTCGGCAAGCAAGCAAAAAGGGCTTATTTAACGAGTTTTATCGATAGCCCAAAAGCGTGTCCTTACTGAATTATCGTCAGAAACTATTGACAGAAAACGCAGAACTTTATAAAATATAATCAGCACTCATTAATAATGAGTGCTAACAAAGCGTTTTAATATTCCTTCAACTTTATTGATACTAATATTATAGCGTTTATTCGTTATTAATATTTTTATCAAATAAGGATTTTTAAAGCGCTTTTTTATTTGCTTTTTCAAGACTATCCTATTAAGGAGTGAACAGTATATCATGCCCAAATTCGAGACCAATCCGGCGGAGTCAAACTCTCGTTCCTACCGTGAGCTATTCAAACGCTCTCCCAACAATCCGATTCTTTCTTCTAAGGATTGGCCTTACGCCGCCAACACAGTCTTTAACCCCGCCGCCATCCGATATAATGGAAAAATTCTATTATTAGCGCGGGTTGAGGATCACCGAGGCTTTTCTCATCTGACCAAAGCCGTTAGCGAAGACGGGATTACCAATTGGAGCATCGATCACAAGCCGACGTTGGAACCGGATCTTGAAAATCATCCCGAAGAAATCTGGGGCATTGAAGACCCGAGAATTACCTGGGTCGAAGAACTCCAAAGATATGCCGTTATCTATACCTCTTTTTCCAAAGGAGGACCCTTGGTCTCGATGGCCTTAACGAAAGACTTTGAAACCTTTGAACGACTTGGCCCGATCATGCCTCCCGAAGATAAGGACGCCGCCTTGTTTCCTCGGCGAATCAACGGAAAATGGCTGCTGATCCATAGACCAATTCCCGCCTATCGTGGACCGGGAGCTCATATCTGGATATCCCGCTCGAATGACCTGTATCATTGGGGCGAGCATCAGATTATAATCCCTGCCCGTCAGGGCGGTTGGTGGGATGCCAATAAAGTAGGCTTGAACACCCCCCCGCTGGAAACTCCTGAAGGCTGGCTCATATTGTACCACGGCGTTCGGCAAACCTCCGCCGGAGCTATTTATCGACTCGGGCTGGCGCTTCTCGACCTCGAAAACCCGTGCCGGGTTTTGCGACGGAGCGACGAATGGGTATTTGGTCCCCGAGAACCTTATGAACGGGAAGGCGACGTCAGTGACGTAGTATTCCCCTGTGGCTGGGTGCTTGACGAAAAAACGGGTGAAATCAAAGTGTATTACGGCGCGGCTGATACTTGCATCGCTATGGCTACAACCCAACTTCAGGACTTGCTGGAATATATTAAAAAATGTCCCGAACCGAAAGCAAACGGATAAAAAGAGCAACCCCAAATTAATTCCGACTGAACAAGGCGGCGTTCTTGTCCAATCGCGGATAAATAATTATGGTGTGAAAATCAACATTAAGCCGTTATTTTAGCCACCCGCTTACGGATAAAAACCATGCTAAGGAGGTTGTTTGGATCATGGCTAACAGAAATCGGAATATCGCTTTTTTAAGCACTTATCCGCCGCGCGAATGCGGCTTGGCCACCTTTACCCAAGACCTGGTCCGGGAATTGGACAAAGTCGAACTGCTCAATCGGCCTAAGGTCATTGCCGTTGACAATACCGATCACCAATACAAATATGGCAATCGAGTGCTAATGAAGCTTTCACAGCACGACCGGGACAGCTATCTAAAAACGGCGGAGGCCATCAATGATTCCGATATTGAGCTTCTGGTAATCGAACATGAGTACGGCATCTTCGGCGGTAAAGCGGGCGAATATATCCTGGATCTTGTGGACCGCCTTCAGATACCGATTATAACGACACTCCATACGGTTTTGCCCAAGCCGTTGAAAAAACAGCGGGAAGTCCTGACCTTGCTCGGCCAAAAAAGCGCCAAAGTCGTGACCATGGCCAAAAATACCAAGCCCATCCTGGAAAAGGTCTACCGTATCGACCCCTCAAAAATCGAGGTGATTCACCACGGCGTCCCTTACCGGCTCCTCGAATCCAGAGATAAAATCAAAGCAAAGCACGGATTGTCCAATCGCAATGTAATCAGCACTTTCGGACTGCTTAGTCCCGGAAAGGGATTGGAATACGGGATCGAAGCGGTTGCCGATGTTGTCAAAGATCATAAAGACGTGGTCTATCTAATCCTCGGTCAAACCCACCCCTGCGTTAAAAAAGAATCCGGTGAGGCCTACCGGGAAAAATTAATGAGAATGGTAGATCGACTCAGGATCGCGGATCACGTACGGTTCATAAACAAATACCTTTCCAAGGATGAAATAATCAACTATCTCCAGCTATCCGACATTTACATGACGCCCTACCTTGGAAAAAATCAAGCGGTCAGCGGCACCTTAGCTTACGCCGTCGGCTATGGACGGGTCATTATTTCCACTCCATACAGTTATGCTCAAGAAATGCTTTCCGAAGGCCGGGGGCTTTTAGCGAAGTTTCGTAATTCAAGTTCCCTGGCAAAACTGATTCGCTATGTATTGAAAAATCCCGAAGCGAAAAAAGAAATGGAAAGACGGACTCTGAGTCTCGGCCGGACGATGGTCTGGAGTAATATCGCCAACCAGTATACCAAGCTGTTTATCAAAACCTTGGAACAGATAAAATACACGGGGAGCATGGTAGGGTAAGATGACAAAACAGGCTTCTCATGAAGTTCTCGCCGATGACTATATCTTCCGGTTAACCGACGACACCGGCATTTTGCAGCATGGAAAATTCGGGATCCCGGATCCCCGCCATGGTTATACGACGGACGATAATGCCAGGGCTTTGATTATGGCGTTATTGCTCCGCGAACGCTTCGGAAAGAAAGAATATCTTGATCTTGTTTATCGGTATGCTTCATTCATTTTAAATGCCCAGAACTCAAACGGCGCCTTTAAAAACGTGATGAGTTACGACCGGAAATGGCTTGACGAAGAAGGTTCGGAGGATTGTTTCGGCCGGTGCCTCTGGGCTTTAGGGTATGGAGTCTCCAGCGCGGCAGCCCCCCAAGAGGTTAAAAACTGTTTCAGATATCTATTGCAAAAAGCCCTCCCCCGGGTGAAATCCCTTAATTCACCACGGGCTAAGGCTTACTCCATCATCGGTTTAACCCATCTGGAGGGCGACGAAACGAAAGAACTCGTTAGCCAAATAGCCCGATCGCTTTGCGACCAATATGAGGAATACAAGGATGACGGTTGGAATTGGTTTGAAAACATCGTAACCTACAGTAACCATATTCTCCCATGGTCGCTTTTCACCGCCTTTCGGCTTACGAAAGAGCGTGGATTTTTAAATGTGGCCGAAGAAAGCTTAGCGTTTCTCAGTAAATTGACCTTAACCAAAAGATATTTCAAACCCATCGGCTGCCACGGCTGGCTTATCAAAGGCGCAAGCCCGGCCGATTTTGACGAACAGCCCATCGAAGCCTGCGAAGCGGCTCTAACATATCTGACGGCATTTGAAATCACTGGTGATAAGCAATATCTTCAAAAGGCGCGGCAATGCCACGCCTGGTACGATGGGAGCAATTCCAAGGGAATCCGGCTGTTGGATCGAGCCGGCGGCGGGTGTTACGACGGTTTAACGGAGGATGGCGTCAATCATAATATGGGCGCGGAAAGCTTGATTTCATACTGGATTTCCTATTTGACGATCGTTAAATTCATGGGTTAAACTTGCATCCGGCAAGTAAATCATAAAAACCTTGATTTATCGAACCTTGACAACAAAATATCAGTATAAAAAATTGGTCTTAAAAAATGGTAAAAATATAGGGATTATGCTCCTTTTCAGGTA
>JAAYHS010000145.1 GCA_012735315.1 Bacillota bacterium
ACTCCGGCCCCGGCGCAAGCGCCGCCGGCCGTCGGCGACGAAGAACTGACAAAGGGATAAGTCCCATGGTCGATATCGAGCAATGTTCCCTGCGCTCCCTCGAAAAGCGTCTTCTTACCGCTTGCCAAGGCTTGGTTAATCAGCGCCGAGGTATCGGTGACATATGGCCGCAATTGGTCGGCATAAGCGGTATATTCTTCATAAATCGATTGGAAGTCCATCCCTTTATCGCCGTAAATCTGTTCCAAAATCCGATTTTTAATCCGGAGCGCTTCGATTAACTTTTCTTTGAATAGATCCGCATCCAAAAGATCAATCATTCGGATTGAATCGTAACGCGCATACTTATCGATATAGGCCGGACCGATCCCCCGGCCGGTGGTTCCGATTTTCCCAATTGTCCTGCTGGCTTCATCGAGCTGATCGAGAATTGGGTGATATGGCATAATCACATGGGCCCGATCACTGATCCGCATTCCGCTGATATCGATTCCCTTGGCCCGCAAATTGGATAATTCCTTGAGAAGCACGCCCGGGTTAATGACCACTCCATTCCCCAGGATACATAGTTTGCCCGGATATAATATGCCCGACGGAACTAAATGGAGTTTAAATTCTTCATCGCCGACCACAACCGTATGCCCGGCATTATTACCGCCTTGAAAGCGCACCACCAGATCCGCTTCGGCGGCGAGAAAATCCGTAATCTTTCCTTTACCCTCGTCTCCCCACTGGAGTCCGACGACAACCACAGCCGGCATGCCCATCCCCCCTTTAATCCGCCTATAATCCTACCATAAAAAATGATATAATACAATTTAATAGAATTAATATTTTCAATAAACTTTTTTTATGGGTGATTTTATGGAACTCAGCCAATTACGTACTTTCTGCTTGGCGGCTACTGAAAAAAGTTTCTCAAAGGCCGCTCAGAAACTTCACCTTACCCAGCCGGCAGTTACCCTGCAAATCAAAAATCTCGAAGCTGAAATAGGCGAGGCCTTATTTGAACGGCTAGGCCGTTCGATCATCTTAACTCCGGCGGGGGAAACATTGCTCTCCTTTGCTCAACCATTACTAAATTTAGCGGATCAGGCTCTGGACACGGTCCGCCAATTTACCAACCAAAGAGGGCGTCTAACCATCGGCGCCGGGTCGACTACGACCATTTATAGGTTGCCGGATTTACTCCAACAATATCATCGCGCTTGTCCCCAGGTGGAAATAAGAATTAGAAACGGCGATTCCGAACTAATTTCCGGATTAGTATCCGAGAACGCCGTTGATCTGGGTTTGGTAACCACAATTAACAACCTGCCTACATTTATCCGGACAATTCCTCTGTTTAAAGACGGTATTTGGTTGGTCGCCCCGCCTAATTATCCATCGCAAATTACCCCAAGTCGACTGGCGGCGGAATCGTTAATTCTTTACCGGGCCGGTTCCGGTTTTCGTCGTTATTTGGAAGATCAATTTCATAAATACCGGTTTACGCCGCGAGTAACCATGGAATTGGAAAGCATCGAAGCCACCATTCGTTTGGTGAGAAGCGGGTTGGGGTTGGCTTTTCTTCCCGAAATCGCGGTCAAAGAAGAGTTGGCTAACGGATTACTGAAGACCGTTAAAGTTAAAGGATGGAATCAAATGTCACGTCAAACTTATCTCATCCTGAGACAAGATAAATACTTAACCTGGCCGATTAAGGCTTTCTTGGATTTAACGCGGGAATTGCCCAAAATTGACGCGGCGCGTAAAACACGGGCTACAATTTGAAGCTAATATTATTAAACTTCCGCCAATGCATCACCGTTGGAAAAAATTACTGCGCGAAAAAGAAGAAAAATTAAGCGGCAATCGTATAATTTACTAATTCCGTCACATAATATAAGCGAAGGAGCCGGTAGATTAGTGACAACATTTCATGCCTCACCACAGTGAGACTCAGGTTTATCAGTGGGTGACTGCTTGTTCTCCGACCGGAACAAGTGAGAGGTTGGATGATCCTGCCGGTTTCTTTAATAAACTTCAAAAGGCTCAATCATTTTGGTGATTGAGCCTTTCCTTTATTGGATCATCGTCCGCTAAACTGATTTTTACCGTTGCTAACATTTTTCTATTTCATAGTTAGCTTGATCCCGGAATTGAGTTTGGTATAATTTCGCATACAGACCGCCCTTAGCCAACAGTTCCTGATGATTACCGATTTCCACGATTTGGCC
Source organism: Bacillota bacterium (assembly GCA_012735315.1). Classification (GTDB taxonomy): domain Bacteria; phylum Bacillota; class UBA4882; order UBA8346; family UBA8346; genus JAAYHS01. The sequence continues at coordinate 2,220 of JAAYHS010000145.1, forward strand.
CTTGTTCATCACTACGATCCGGTCCGCGCTCAAAATCGTGGAAAGCCGGTGGGCGATTACAAACGAGGTTCGATGTTTCATTAGTCGCGCCAACGCTTCTTGAATCAACACTTCCGATTCAGTGTCCAATGCCGAGGTTGCCTCATCCAAAATTAATATCCGGGGATTGCGCAAGATAGCTCTGGCGATCGCGATTCGTTGGCGCTGCCCTCCCGAGAGGGTGACCCCCCGCGACCCCACCTTAGTTCCGTAACCATCCGGCGTCTGCAGGATAAAATCATGGGCATTGGCCGCTTTGGCAGCTTCAATAATCTCGTCCATCGAAGCGTCGATTTTACCGTAAGCGATATTTTCAGCGATGGTACCCCTGAATAAGATGGTTTCCTGAGGAACGATCCCCATCTGCTGGCGGAAGGTTTTCAACTTTATTTGCCGCAAGTCATGATCATCGATCTTGATGGTCCCGGAAACCGGATCATAAAACCTGGCGATCAAATTGATCATGGTGGTCTTTCCGGCGCCGCTCGGTCCGACCAAAGCCACCAATTCACCGGGTTCAACCTTTAGATTAATATCTTTTAAAACCAATTCATCGGCGTGATACCCAAAAGAAACCTTATCAAACTCCACTTTCCCTTGGATACAAGGGAGAATCACCGGATTAGCCGCTTCCTTGACTTCGGAACGCTCGTTAAGCAGTTCCAGAACGCGATCCATCGCCGCCAGGGCTCTGGGAACATGTCCGAAAATCGAGCCCACTTTGCGGACCGGATCGGCGATGGAACTCATTAAAAAGCTGAAAGTAAAAAACTCGCCGGGGCTAAGGTTCTGATTAATGACCAAATATCCGCCGTAAGCCACAAAAATGGCGATCGCAATCGAAGCCGTAAAATTAATCAGCGGATGAAAAATCTGGCTCATTCTTAAGCCCCGCAAAGTTCTTTTGTAATTTTGACGGGTTTCCCGCTGAAACCGGCTAATCTCGTATTCTTCCATTCCAAAGGCTTTCACTACTTTAATTCCGGCCAAAGTTTCCTCTAAAACTCCGGTAATACCGGCGATGCTGTTCATGATCTCCTTGTTGGCAAGCCGCAGCTTTTTACTTAAATAACTGATCGGCCAAGCCACTAAGGGAAACACCAAAAAAAACAAGAGGGTTAATTGCCAGTTTAAAATGATCCCCCAGGTAAGTCCGATAATAATTATGACCGGCTCCAGGATGATATCCTGAATTCCGGATCTGAACAGATAATTAATCTCTTCAATATCGCTCAAGATCCGCGAGATCAACTGACCCGTTTGCCCGCTGTTTTTTTTCTCAAAATAACTCAGGGACAAGCTTTGAATGTTTTGATAAATGTCGTTGCGAAGGCGCATGATTATCTTCTGGCCCGTTGCTCCCAAAATAAAATTCTGTCCGAACTTTAAAATACCCGTAAAAAAGAAGACTATGATTAAAATCACGGGAATGATGAAAACCGTATACGCTCCCTTAAATAAGACCAATTGTTTGGAAGTCTCGGTTGCTTCGGGAACCGTAACGTACACATCCAAATCCCCAAATTTCGACCGCAGTTCCCGCCGCAACATACCGGTCAGTTCCAATAGATCCCGGTTGAAGCTTTGCGGCGCCTTGGCGTCCACCAATAACACATTCCGGTTAATTCCGACCGATATTACCTCCAACCCCATCCGGTCAAGTTCGGCCGCGATCTCGCTCCGGGCGGATTCATCCCAATCCTTGGCCGTGGTTAGATTAAGTCTTAAACTTTTCGCAGCTTGTCGATCCCAAGTAATACTGATGGGGATCCCTTTAGTCCGGTAAAAAATGGCGTCGGTTAACCTCCCCATTAGCCACGCATTGGAGAGATTAAGCACGGACAGTACGATTGAAACAAAAAACACGACTATAAACCGGCTTTTATACGGATAAACATACTTGAGAATTTTTTTCACCAGATCCTCCAAGCATACGATGATAGTTCAATGCTTTATTTTAACACAATCATTTTCCCTTGTTAACCGATATTTGTAAATTTCACAATTCCAGAACTGGTCAGCGAATCAGATTCTTTTATTCAAGTCGGCCAATTCCAAAGCGGTTAAAGCCGCGTCCCAACCTTTGTTCCCGCTCTTGGTTCCGGCCCGTTCAATAGCTTGTTCAATATTGTCGGTGGTGATAACCCCGAAAACAACCGGCACTCCGGTTTCCAGGCCGACGGCGGCAATGCCCTTGGAAACTTCAGCGGCCACATAATCAAAATGCGGCGTGGACCCCCGAATTACAGCCCCTAGACAGATAACTCCATGGTAATCTCCGCTTTGGGCTAACTTTTTAGCGACTAACGGAATCTCAAAAGCCCCCGGCGCCCAAACCGCGGTGATATCTTCCTCGGAAACGCCATGCCGTTTTAAAGCGTCTTCGGCGCCTTCGAGCAGCCGCCCGGTAATGAAATGATTAAACCGGCTGATCACAATGGCAAATTTCAGACCTTTACCGTTTAAATGCCCTTCAATTACTCTCATTCTTAAATTCCTCCTCCAATAAATGACCCATCTTTTTTTGCTTGGTTTCCAAATAAAACCGGTTGGTCGGTCTCGGTTTGATCTGAATCGGAACCCGTTCCACAATCTCCAATCCATGACCGCTCAAACCCACCAGCTTTCGCGGGTTATTGGTTAATAACCGAATTTTGCGTAAACCCAAATCTTTTAATATTTGGACTCCAATCCCATACTCCCTCAAGTCGGGGGCGAAACCCAACCTGATATTGGCTTCGACCGTATCGAAACCGTGGTCTTGGAGTTGATAGGCTTTCATTTTATTTAATAACCCGATTCCCCGGCCTTCTTGTCGAAGATAAAGAATCACTCCCGCGCCTTCACCAGCGATCATTTCCATTGATTTTTCAAGTTGTTCTCCGCAATCACAACGGTATGAACCAAGCGCGTCGCCGGTCAGACACTCGGAATGGACCCGCACTAAAGGCGCCTTGTCCTTAAGTCCGCTCGGTTCTCCCAAAACCAATGCGATATGCTCCTGAGAGCTATAAAGGGTTGAATAGGCGTATAGTTTGAACTCCCCATACTTATTGGGCAAGATGGTTTCCGCTTCGCGTTTAACCAGTTTTTCCCGATTACAACGATAGGATATCAAATCGGACACGCTGATCATTTTTAAGCCATGCGCCGCCCCGAACTTTTCCAAGTCGGGACGACGAGCCATGGTTCCGTCCTCATTCATTATCTCACAAATCAGTCCCGCCGGTGTTAGCCCGGCCAAACGCGCCAGATCAACCGCAGCTTCGGTATGCCCCGCCCGGACCAATACCCCGCCGTTCCGGGCAATTAAAGGAAAAATATGCCCCGGTCTTAAAAAATCATTCGCTTTGGAATCGGAATCGGAGAGCGCCTTGATGGTGATCGCTCTTTCCTGCGCCGAGATCCCGGTAGTCACATTGCGATGGTCCACCGATACGGTAAACGCGGTCCGCATGTACTCGGTATTCTGGTTGACCATCAACGGCAGATCCAATTCATGGGCCCGCTCTTCGGTGATGGCGACGCATAATAAACCGCGGGCATGTTTTACGATGAAGTTGACCGCTTCCGGAGTAACCTTTTCAGCGGCCATAATCAAGTCGCCTTCGTTCTCCCGGTCTTCATCATCAACCACGATGATCATTTTTCCGGCCCGGATATCTTCGATCGCCTCGTTAATCGTATTCATTAAACATCTCTCCCAGTTTTAATTAGACCCAACCCGGATTCAAAAATAAATTTACCGGTTCGTTATTTGTAGCCATGCCTTTCCAAAAAATCCTCGGTAATCCCTCCGGATTGATTTTCAACCAACTTCCACAATTGTCTGGCCATCATATCGACTTCGATATTCACCGGGTCACCGGTTTTTATAAACTGAAAATTGGTTTCCTTAACCGTATGGGGGATTAAGGAAATCTTGATTACCGTCCCGGTAATCTCCTGAACCGTCAGACTGACTCCGTTGATCGCTATCGACCCTTTATGGGCGATAAATTTAACCAGTTCCCGGGGAACCGTAATCTGAAAAATTACGGCGTTGGCTTGTTTACCGATACCCGTAACCCGCCCCACTCCATCCACATGACCGCTGACCAAATGACCGCCAAACCTGTCCCCGGTCGACAGAGCCGGTTCCAAATTAACCCGGTCCCCCGGTTTTAGCCCGGATAGGTTGGTGGCTTTCCAAGTCTCCGGCATCACATCGGCAAAAAACCAATTGTCGCCGAGAGCGGAGGCGGTGAGACAAACCCCGTTAACGGCGATGCTGTCTCCCAAAGCCAATTCTTTTGCCAGTAAAGTCTCAATTTTAAGCCCTGCTTTGGAGGCGGCGCTTTTTCGTTCAATAACCTTGCCGATTCCTTTTATTATACCTGTAAACAATCTTTAGGTTCCTCCTTATAGGCGTGAACCAGAATATCGGCGCCAACTCTTTTAACGGATTTTATGAACAAACGTTCCACGTCAAGCAAGGAATCCAAGCCCCGGCCCGCCAATACTCCCGGCGCCTCATTGCCCCCGATAAAAAAAGGCGCGTAAAAAAGGTAATATTCGTTGATCAATCCGGCCTCCCAAAATGAAGTAAAGACCGATCTCCCGCCTTCTACCAAAACTGATTGGATGTCAAGCCTGCCCAAAGTCTCCAAAACTTTCACCGGATCAATCCTCCCGGAGGTTTCCTGACGGAAAACCCGCACTCCGAGATCGGTAAGTTCCTTCTCCTTACTGGCGGAAGCTTGGGAGGAGCAAAAGACGATCAATTTTTCGGGTTCTTCCGCCGCCAGTTTGTGTTCCTTGGTCACTTGCAGTTTGCCGTCCAGCAAAACTTTAAACGGCTGCCTGACGGCCGGCAGCGCCATTCTGTTGGTCAGTCGCGGATCATCCGCCAATAAAGTGCCGCTGCCCACCAAAACAGAACTCACTTCACCCCGTAAACCGTGAACTATTTTACGGGACCGTTCCCCGGTGATCCACTTTGATTCTCCGCCGGCGGCGGCAATCTTTCCATCCAGACTCATGGCCGCTTTCATGATGACCCAAGGCCGCCCGGTCAGGCAAAAATGAAGAAATCTCCGGTTTAATTCCAAAGCCGCCGTTTTCCCCACACCGGCTTCGGTTTTGATCCCGGCTTCCCGGAGCCGCTCGGCGCCCCCGCCGGCTACCGGATTCGGATCGGGGATCGCATATTTGACTGTGGCGATACCGGCCTTAATAATCGCCTCGCTGCAAGGCGGAGTCCTTCCATAATGATTGCAAGGTTCGAGGGTGACATACATGGTCGCCCCTCCGGGATCAATCCGGCAGTTTTTTAAAGCCTCGATCTCGGCGTGGGGAAGCCCGGGCCCTTGATGCCAACCTTCGCCTATAATCCGGCCGTCCTTTACTATTACCGCTCCCACCATCGGGTTGGGACAAGTTGAAAATTGTCCTTTTTTACTCAATTCCAAGGCGCGTTTCATGAAGATTAAATCTTGGTTCATAGTTTCACTACTCTCTGCTTAATTCAAGAATGTCTCGTTCCGGGTTCCGCGTTCATGGTTCAAAGATTTCATTAGGGTCTTTTAAACTCGGAACTCGGAACGCGGAACCATTGACCGGAACCAATGACTTAAAAAGAAAAAAAGCCGTTTTGGTAACGACTCTTCAGGACATATTGAAAATGATGACACCTTCTCCCATCCAGACTATACTGTCGGCTTTGGAATCTCACCAAATCTGCCGTTTCCACGGCTCGCGGGCTTTACCGCCGGTTCGGAATCACACCGAGTCCTGAAGGTCTTTATGATTCACTTTTATACTATTCTAACTCAAGTTTACTAATTAAACAAGCCGCTCTTTATAAAATTTATCCCCTTTTTTCTCCATACAAAAAAACTAAAAAAACAGCATAATATTTGCCGATGATAATGACAGTTTAATCCCGGAAAATTATTAATATATTTGGAGGTACACAATGAAAAACATGATTCGTGTCCTATTGATTTTGTTTGCTTTATTACTACTTTCATCTCCTTCGATGGCGGCCGACAACAGTATCACCACAAACCCTCTTTCTTTAATATTCGGAGTCATAAACTTGGATTATGAACGTTCTCTAAATGAAAACTTCTCCATCAATATCGCCGGAAGCAATTTTTCCGTGGATGATTCCAATTTCGAACTTTCCGGCTCGACTGTCAGTCTGAGCGGTAAATATTATTTTTCTCAGGCTCAATACGGTTCTTATGCGGGTCTGGGTTATACCAAGATAAAAATCTCCAGTAAAGGTTCGGGAGATAATTTTATCGCCGATTTATTTGAAAAAATTTTGGACAAGGGTAATGCCGACGGATTTTCTTTGTCGTTAGGTCACCGAAAAGTTTTTGATTCCGGTTTTACATTCGACACCGGCATTTCCTGGAATGCTTTAACCCTCAAAGATGGCGACAACATTACGTTACCGATGTATTGGTTCACTATCGGTTACGGGTGGGGTAAATCATTTACAACCGATCTTCAGTAATCGTCGTTCACAAATAGGCGGGACTTTGACATTACAATTCTGTCGTTACCAATCGCAAAATCATATAATCCGTCGAAGATTGAATGCCGACCCGTTACCCGAATCCGACCACTCTATTCCGGAGTGGTTTTTTTTCGGTTTTCAGTTATAATAGTTATGAATATTATTACAATATTACAAGGTTCCATATTGCCCCGGTTTAAAATGCTTTCATCATCCGGAGATCAGCTATGTCTTGGTAATCCATTTGATATTATTGCATTCAAAAACCCGTTTCTATGAAATTATCGCCTTAGGAGGGACATTATTGGACTCCAAAATCGCCGTTCTTGGTCTTGGAATCGAAAATTTGGCCTTAACCAAATATTTAGCAACCCGCGGCCGACATGTAACCGTCTGTGACAACCGCGGGCAAGCGGCTCTGGGAGAACGTTTTCAACTGCTTCAAAAATTAGGCGTTTCCTTTCACCTCGGCCCGGATTACCTTTCCGGACTGGAGGATTTCGATCTGCTCTACCGTTCACCGGGATTGCCGCTCTTTCAGCCCGAACTGTTAAAGGCTAAGGCAAACGGCGTGACGATCACCAGCGCGATGCGGCTTTTTTTGGAACTCTGTCCCTGCCAGGTTATCGGTGTCACGGGTACCAAGGGCAAAGGAACCACCGCCGCCTTAATCCATAATATCCTAAAGCTTAGCCAGGCCAAAAATGGCCGCCGGGTTTACCTGGGCGGAAATATCGGAATTGCTCCCTTTGATTTTATCGACGTTTTAAAACCCGAAGACCTTGTGGTGCTGGAACTTTCCAGTTTTCAATTGGAGGATTTCGACCGGAGCGTCGCTATCGCGGTTATTACCAATATTACCGAGGATCACTTGGCGCCGGCGGATCCTCTAAATCCGAATTACCACCGCTCGCGTTCCGATTATATCAGGGCTAAAACAAACCTTTTTCGCCATCAAAAACCCAATGACATCACCATTTTCAATGCCGATGATCCCACCAGCCGCGAATTGATTTCCCAAGCGCCCGGAAAAGTATATACCTATGCCGGTTCGCCCCAAACTTTAGGCGCCTGGTTCCAAAAAAAACCGGATCAAGGCTATACAATTCTTTGGAATGTCACCGGAGCTGCCGAAACGATAATTGAAAGCGCTTCCATCCAACTCCGCGGCGAACATAATCTTCGCAACATAGCGGCGGCTTCCTTAGCGGCTCATGCCGCCGGAGCGGATCTGGACTCGATTCGCGAAGCCATCAAAGGCTATACCGGATTGGAACACCGGCTCGAATATGTAGCCACCGTAAACGGCATCCAATTTTTCGACGATTCATTCGCCACCGCGCCGGATCCGACTATTGTGGCGTTGAAAGCCTTTACCGAACCCGTCGTGCTGATTGCCGGAGGCGCCGATAAAGGACATGATTACACCGTTTTAGGAGAGGAAATAGTAAACAGCACCGTAAAAACGATCATCTTGATCGGTTCGATGGGGCCAAAAATCGGGGCAGCCGTGCGCCAAGCCGCCGAACGCTTAGGAAAACCCCTTCCCAAACTGGTTGAAGGCGGAGTCGCCATGGAGGAGATTTTTGCCAAGGCGTTGGCCAACGCCGATGCCGGAGATGTGGTGCTGCTCTCCACCGCTTGCGCCAGTTTCGGCTTGTTCAATAATTATAAGGAACGGGGGGATTTATTCAAGGCGGAAGTGAAAAAATTAACGAAAAACGGATGAAATGATTCATGAAATAGCTTAGTTTTTTTAACTATCGATTCATTAGGATGCTATTATATTTTGAACCGCAAGCGCAAACATCCGCTTCGATCTTATTTACCGCTTAAAATCTTTTCGATACTGGCAAGCTGCACACAGACAGCCACAATCTCCATGGCCTTTTTTAACTCCGCCGGCGACGGGAAAGTAGGCGCAATCCGGATATTCCGGTCCCGCGGGTCATTCCCATACGGGTAGGTGGCCCCGGCTTGGGTTAATATCACCCCTGCTTCAGCCGCCATTTTCACCACTTTCTTGGCGCACCCCTCAAGCGTATTCAGGCTGATAAAATATCCGCCCTTGGGCTTCGACCACTCGGCGATCCCCTTCCCGCCCAACTCGGATTCGAGTGTCTCCAACACTTGGTCAAATCTGGGTTTGATGATCGCCATCTGTTTTTTCATATGCGCTTCAATACCGGCAAAGTTCTTAAAAAACCTGACGTGCCGCAATTGATTTAATTTATCGGGGCCAATCGTTTGAATAATGATCTGTTTCTTGAGCCATTTGATATTATTCTCGCTGCCGGCTATCATCGCCAACCCGGCGCCGGCGAAGCTGATCTTGGAAGTCGACCCGAAGAGAAAGACCCGGTCGGGGTTTCCCGCCTCCTTGCAAGCAGCTAAAATATTCTTTAAACGAACCGGTTGGTCCGTCAAATGGTGCACGGCATAAGCATTATCCCAGATAATAATGAAGTCCGGGGCTTTGGTCTTCATTTTAGCAAGGCGTTCCACTACTTCGTCGGAGTAAGTGATCCCGGTCGGGTTGCTGTATTTGGGCACGCACCAGATCCCCTTGATCGATTCATCCCCGGCCGCCAATCGCTCCACCTCGTCCATATCCGGACCGGCGGCGCCCAGTTCAAGCGGGATCATTTCAATCCCCAATTGATTGCATATCGCAAAGTGACGATCATATCCGGGGCAGGGAAATAAGATTTTGACCCGCGGCATTTTCCCCCAAGGCATGCTGCTGCTCGGAAGCCCAATCAGCAACGCCCTGGCAATCAAGTCATACATCAACGCCAGACTGGAGTTTCCGCTAACGATGACTTCTTGGGGATCAACATCAAGGATCGGCGCCAAAAGCTCCCTCGCTTCCGGAATTCCTTCAACTCCGCCATAGTTCCGGCAGTCAATTCCGTCCCTGGCTCGATAGTCGTCCTCAGTCAGACAAGTCAATAAACCCGCTGAAAGATCCAACTGTTCGGGACATGGTTTACCGCGAGACATGTCCAATTTTAGATTTTCAGCTTGATAATTTTGATAACGTTCCTGAAGCTCGGCTCGGAGCTTTTTTAGAACCGATACCTCTTGTTTTTGAAATTCCATCCCTATCCTCCCGACTCGATTAGAAAAATCATTTATAGTTTGTTATCGCAAAAAACCAATACCAATTATTCTCGATCAATCTCCGTTTTCTTTTTATTTTCGAAAAAATTTATGGCAATACCGATTATGATTTTATCCGATTCCATCATAAAGAGCAATTATGAGTTGAAATGTATAATGTATTCTTTTTGATCAAAAAGAGGACTCGGCGCAAAGTAAAATTTGCCAATAGCTTGCGCCAGGTGGGTATTTATGTTAGAATTGCTTTGAATTCCATCGTTTTATACGCCGCAAGAAACCGCCGGGTTCAAGTTTTACCCAAGCCGTCTATTGCGATCACTTTATTCTTTATTCCACATTCGGTGAGGAGGCCTTTTAGTGAATGAAACCATAATTCAAATAAAACAGGTTTCCAAATCATATCAAAATAAAAACGAAACCGTGGTCGCCCTTGATAATGTGGATTTAGAGATTAAGAAAGGCGAAATCTTCGGAATTATCGGCTTAAGCGGGGCCGGTAAAAGCACTTTGATTCGAACCATCAACCAATTGGAAATCCCCCAATCCGGAAGCATCCGGGTTGATGATATCGAAATAACTACCTTGGCCGGAAAAGAACTACGGACCGCCAGACGTAAAATCGGAATGATCTTTCAACATTTTAATCTGCTCTCATCACGGACCGTATTCGGGAATATCGCCTTTCCCCTGGAAGTCGCCGGAACTCCCCGCTCCGAGATTAAACAGCGAGTACTGGAATTGGCGGAGATCGTCGGTCTCACCGATAAGTTGCAAAATTACCCGGCTCAACTAAGCGGCGGTCAAAAACAACGGGTTGGCATCGCCCGGGCCCTGGCTAATCGCCCGGAAATTTTGTTATGCGACGAAGCCACCTCAGCGCTGGATCCTCAAACAACCCGTTCCATTCTAAAATTATTGCGCGATCTGAATCAAAGTCTCGGTTTAACCATTGTTTTAATCACCCATGAAATCCAGGTCGTCAAAGAAATCTGTGATTCGGTGGCAATCCTCGAAAATGGGCGAATTATCGAAAGCGGGCCTCTGGTTCAACTTTTCTTGGACCCCCAAACCGAAATTGCCCGCAAATTTATTCGAACCGCCACCAACGATACAATTCCGGAGAATTTAAAGGCTTTAATTCACACGCAAACTCAATCCGGAAACGGAAACCTGCTGCGGATCTTTTTCCGGGGCGAAACCGCCAAGGAGCCGATAATTACTTCGCTAATTCGCCGTTTCGATTTATCAGTCAATATTCTCTATGCCAATCTTGACTTTATCCACGATACTCCTTTTGGTTCGCTGATCGTCGACCTCAACGGCGACGAGGCTCAGGTTCCGGCGGCCATCGCTTTTTTGCGGGACCAAGGATGTCGAATCGAGGTGCTGAATGGTGTGGAACCCGCAACTCTTTAATTTACTACTTAACGGATTATGGGAAACCATTTATATGGTGGGTGTCTCCTTAGTGATCGCCGCCGGTTTCGGTTTGCCAATCGGGGTATTGCTGGTGATTACCGGTCCGGAACATATTCACCCCCACCGGGTCCTCCATACGGCTCTTTCCACTGTGGTTAATATCGGACGTTCGTTGCCGTTTATTATTTTGCTGGTGGCAATCGTACCCTTCACCCGGTTGGTGGTAGGAACCTCGATCGGAACAACTGGAGCGATTGTCCCGTTAACCGTCAGCGCCATTCCTTTTTTCGCCAGACTGGTGGAAACGAACTTGCTTGAAGTTGATCGAGGCGTAATCGAAGCCGCCCAGTCCATCGGCGCCACTACTTGGCAAATTATCATCAAAGTTTTGCTTCTGGAAGCTAAATCCGGCTTAGTGCTAAGTATCACCAATACCGCCGTCAGTCTGATCAGTTATTCGGCAATGGCCGGCGCCGTCGGCGGCGGAGGATTGGGTGATTTAGCCATCCGCTACGGATACCAGCGTTTCCAACCGGATGTGATGTTGGCGACCGTTATTATTTTAATCATCTTAGTTCAGGGCATTCAATCTTTGGGCGATTGGATCGCCAGAAAGATTAATCATCGTTAAAAAATTGAAATCGAGGAGGCATGACCATGAAAAAACAGGTAAGGTTGTTTTTTGTCGTTTTCTTCAGCGCTATTCTCTTATTTAGCGGCTTCGGCGCAATCAACGCCGCCACCGAGTTGAAAGTAGGCGCTTCGCCCACCCCCCATGTTCCCATCTTGGAAACGATCAAACCCCAATTGGCCAAAGAGGGGATTATCCTGAAAATCATCGAATTTCAGGATTATGTCCAACCCAACCTGGCATTGGCCGAAGGCGAACTGGACGCCAATTTCTTTCAACACATCCCTTATCTGGAGCAATTTTGCAAAGACCGTAAGTTGGATTTGACTTATATCGCCAAAGTACACATTGAACCGATCGGTGTTTACTCTAAGAAGATCAAATCTTTAAACGAATTGAAAAACAAAGCGATCGTAGCGATTCCGAACGACCCGACCAACGGCGGTCGAGCGCTTCTGTTATTGCAACAAGCCAAATTGATTGAATTACGCCAAAATGCCGGTCTTACCGCCACTGAATTGGATATTGTCAAAAATCCGAAAAATTTGCAATTTAGAGCCCTTGAAGCCGCTCAATTGCCCCGGGCGCTACCTGATGTGGATATTGCGGTAATCAATACCAATTACGCTTTAACCATCAATCTCGTGCCTACCAGGGACGCGTTATTCATCGAAGGCAGCGAATCGCCCTACGCCAATGTTTTAGCCGTCCGGACCAAAGACAAAAATAATCCGGCCTTGCTCAAACTGGCTCAAGCGCTCAACAGCAAAACCGTTAAGGATTTTATCCTCAAAGAATACAAAGGAAGTATCGTCCCGGCGTTTTAAAATAAATTACCCGTTAAGTTAGGCGGCGACTCGAAAACGAGCTTCCCTTGAATGGTTTTTTAAAAAGCCCTGATCGCTAATTTTGCGTTCAGGGCTTTCGACTCCAATTTGCAGTCGGCTAATTCGCTTTCCGTCCCAGATAGGCCTGTTTCACTTCTTCATTGGCCAACAGCTCTTTCCCGGAGCCCTCCAGGGTAATCCTCCCGGTTTCCATTACATACCCCTTATCGGCAATATGCAAGGCGGCATTGGCGTTTTGCTCGATTAATAAAATGGTCACTCCCTGATGGTGAATCTCTTTGATAATTCTAAAAATCTCCTTGACCATCATCGGCGCTAAACCTAAAGACGGTTCATCCATCATCATCAGTTTCGGCCTGGACATTAAGGCCCGGCCGACCGCCAGCATTTGCTGTTCGCCTCCGGAAAGGGTTCCCGCCAATTGCCAATGGCGTTCTTTTAAAATTGGAAACAGATCAAAGACCCAATCCAGATCGGCTCTAATACCGCGTTCGTCACTCCGGTAAAATGCGCCGATCCTGAGGTTCTCCATCACGGTAAGATCGGCGAAAACCCTGCGACCTTCCGGGACCAGAGTGATCCCGTGCCTGACCATATTCTGCGTTTTCTCCTTTAACAGATCCGTTCCCCGGTAAATGATCCGGCCGCTTACCGGATTTACCAGACCCATTATCGTTCTTAAGGTAGTGCTCTTCCCGGCGCCGTTGGCTCCGACCAACGTGATGATCTTCCCTTCTTCCACTTCAAGGCTGATCCCCTTTAGCGCTTCGATTCCCCCATAGGAGACAACCAGATTATCAATGGTTAACATCTTCTTCAACCCCCAAATAGGCTTCGATTACCCTTTGATTCGACTGAATCTCCGCCGGGCTGCCGCCGGCGATGGCGACGCCGTAGTCCAACACATAGATCCTTTGGGAAATATTCATCACTACATCCATGTGGTGTTCGATCAAAAAAATCGTTAAATCGAATTCATCCCTGATCTCTTTGATAAACCGGGTTAAATCTTCCGCTTCTTTGGGGTTCATTCCCGCCGCCGGTTCATCCAAGAGCATCAACTTCGGACTGGTCGCCAAGGCGCGGGCAATTTCCAACCTGCGTTGCAGGCCGTAGGGAAGAGAGCCTGCCGGATCGTTCAGATTATCCTTTAAACCGACTCTTTCCAGTAAAGCCGTGGATTTTGCGATCATCGCCTTTTCTTCGGCCCGATACCGAGGCAGTTTGGCGATGGCTTCCATAAATCCCGCCTTTATGTGGAGGTGATTGGCGATTAACACATTCTCCATAACGCTTAGTCCTTTAAAAAGCCTGATATTCTGGAATGTCCTCGCAATACCCAGCTTGGTAATTAAATCGGGTCTCAAACCGGTAATATCCTTATCCCTAAAAATAATCGCGCCGCGTGTCGGTTTATAGACGCCGGTAATCATGTTAAAGACGGTGGTTTTACCGGCGCCGTTGGGGCCGATTAAACCCACGATTTCCCCCGGATTTATTTCCATGTCAAAATCCTTTACTGCGGTCAACCCGCCGAACTGCATGGTAATCTGGTTAAGTTCAAGTATCGGCATCAGCTATTCTTACACCCTTTAATTGTTCCTTTTCCAAAACGGTAAAACGGGGGTTTCCAGTTCAAAAATCTTTCCCAGCTGAATTCGGTAGTCCCCATCAACCCATGCCGGTAAAATAAAACAACTATCATTAACAAGGCGGAAAAAACCACCGCCCGCATTCCTACTTTACCTTTGATCACAATGAAACCGAGATTCATCGTTTCATCCAAAAACCGTAGCACTTCTTGGGCGATGGTCACGATAAACGCGGAAATAATGCTGCCGGTGATGCTTCCCATCCCACCCAAGACGATAATCAGCAAAATATTGAAAGTAAACATAAAACTAAACATTTTAGGGTCGATGGTGCCCAATAAATTTCCGAGCAAACCGCCTCCGATCCCCGCGAAAAACGCGCCGGTTACAAACGACAGGTTTTTATGTTTCGCCAAGTCGATTCCCATACTTTCGGCGGCGATTTCATCTTCCCTGATCGCTTTAAAAGCTCTGCCGTAACTACTGTTAATTAATGATAATAGGACTACGGCGGTTAGGATCATCCCTCCGAAACTCCACCATAAGTTGGTGACCGCCGGGATCCCTTTTAACCCTAAAGCGCCGTTGGTAATACTTTGAGTATTGGTAAAGATGACCCGAATGATTTCGGCAAAACCCAGAGTGGCGATGGCCAGATAATCTCCTTTGAGTCTCAATGCCGGCGCGCCGATCAAATAACCGACAAAGGCCGCCAATATTCCGCCCAGTATTAAGGCGATTGGAAACGGCGCCATTATTGCATCCAAGGGTTTAATCAGCGGAGTCATGTAAAAAATTTGCTCTTTTACCGCCGGAGACATGGTGAGAAGCGCGGTGGTATATGCTCCAACAGCCATAAACCCGGCATGTCCCAATGAAAATAACCCGGTGAAACCGTTAATCAGATTCATGCTCATTCCTAAAATAGCGTAGATCGCGCATACGTTAAGAACTCTAACTATATAAATATCCAAAAAACCTTCGGCAAAGTAGATGAACCCTATTAATAATAAAAAAGCAATCAATGTTAATATACGATCTCTTTGTCGCATGGGCCTCACACCTTCTCCGTAAGTTTCTCACCCATTATTCCGGTAGGTTTATACAATAAAATAACGATCAACAATATGAAGGCAAACGCATCCCGGTACCCGGTTAAGTTGGGTAGAAAAGCGATCAACAAAATCTCGCCGATTCCCAGGATGAATCCTCCGATTACCGCTCCTTTAATGTTTCCAATCCCGCCGATTACCGCGGCGATAAAACATTTCAACCCCGGTATTACGCCCATTAAAGGAGCGATTTGGGGGAACTTCAACCCCCACATGATCCCCCCGACAGCGGCCAGAAAAGAACCCAAGCCGAAAGTAACGAGAATGATACGATCAACATTCACTCCCATTACCCGGGCGGTTTCGTGATCCTTGGAGACCGCCCGCATCGCCATTCCGGTTTTAGTCTTATTAACCAGGTATAAAAGAAAGGTTAAACAGATTATCGCCACTGCCGGAATATAAAAAGTTAGTTTCTGAATCGAAACCGAACCGACTCGAATCACATCGGTGAATATTTCCGGAGTTGGAAAAGGTTTCGGAACTCCTCCGAAAAGCACTATTGCCAAATTTTCCAGTAAGAAAGAGGCGCCGATCGCCGAAATCAAAATCGAGATCTTCGGCGCGTCCCGCAAGGGCCGGTATGCGACTAGTTCCACCGTCATCCCCAATAGAGCGGTAAGCAATAATACGATTGGAAACGAAATATACCAAGGCAACCCGAAGGTAATAACTCCGAAAAAAGCAAAATATGTCGCCATCATAAAAATATCGCCGTGGGCGAAATTAATCAAACGCAAAATCCCGTATACCATGGTATAACCGATGGCGATTAAGGCATAGAGACTACCCAGAGAGATTCCGTTCGCCAAGTGCTGTAAAAAAAGGTCGATAGTCATAAAAACACCACCAAAAAAGAAATAAATAGGTATAAGCACTATAATGCATTACATAAAGAAAACCTGGAACTTGAAACCGAAACGGTTCGCCCGCCCCCAAATTCCAGCCCCAGGTTCTAGGATGAGCCGAAAATTCACCCTGCGTCATTATCGCGTCATATTTAATAATTCGAACGCATTTTCAAATTTCCTGCCCAAAACGAAGAC
This sequence comes from Bacillota bacterium, assembly GCA_012735315.1. Taxonomy (GTDB): domain Bacteria; phylum Bacillota; class UBA4882; order UBA8346; family UBA8346; genus JAAYHS01. The sequence goes on from JAAYHS010000145.1 coordinate 18,538, forward strand.
TATTATTTGGTTTCGATGGTGTCCAAATACGTGAACTTTCCACCTTTAACCTGTTTGATGACGGCATTTTTGATCGCGTCTCCGTTAGCGTCAAGAGTAATGAAACCGGCGGCTCCCGGGAAATTCTCCGTCTTAGCCAGTTCTTCCCTTATTTTTTCTCTATCGGCCGAGCCGGCCCGCTCAATCGCATCCAAAATCAAGATGTAGGCGTCATATCCCAAAGCGGTAACCGCTGCCGGTTCTTTCTGATAGGCCTTGCGATATTCGGCGAGAAACTTTTCGGATTCACTGGTAATCGGTTTTTCAGTCGCGAAGAAGGTGGAGAACACCGCTCCTTCAACCGCTTCTTTTCCGATATCCAAAAACTCTTGAGTCTCCCAAGTATCTCCCCCGATAAACGGGCAGGTAATCCCCAATTTGCGCGCTTGGCTGATTACCAAGGCCGATTCGGTGAAGTTTCCAGGGGCAAAGATCACATCCGGATTCTTGGCTTTAATATTGGTCAATTGAGCTGAAAAATCTTGATCTCCGGTATTATAATTAGCCACAGCCACAATACAGTCGGGATCACCGGTTAACTCCTTAAAACTATCGGCAAAGAAATTGGCCAACCCCACCGCGTAGTCATTGGATACTTCTTGAATGATAGCGGCTTTTTTCGCATTTAGTTTGCCGAAGGCATAATTAGCCATTACCGTGCCTTGGAAAGGATCGATGAAGCAAACGCGGAAATAATAATCATTGTCCTTGGTTACCAAGGGATTAGTACAAGAAGCGCCTACGGTCGGGACTTTTCTTTTCTTGACAATGTCCCCGGCGGCCATCGACAAAGAGCTACCCCAACTTCCGATAATCGCGGTTACTTTTTCCTTCTCCACCAACCGCGCCGCGGCTGTAGCAGCCTCAACCTTGTCGGATTTGTTGTCGGCGATAACCAACTCAACTTTCTTGCCTAAAACTTCGGGGTACAATTTGTTGGCCAGTTCAATCCCTTCAACTTCCAATTGTCCCCCGGCCGCGTTGGCGCCGGTAATCGGTTCGAAAACACCAATTTTAATGACATCACTTGAAGTTTTCTCCCAACAACCGGTTAGGACCATAGCGGCGACCGCCAAAACCATGAAGAAAACCAGAGTCGTTCGTTTCATTTTTCTCCCCCTTTTATTTTTTTGGAACGTTAAAACCGCTCCATAAAGAACAGAAAAACGTTTATCAAATGATGACCTATTATCTCGATATTGAAAAGCATTTATCCCGCAAAGCTGATATTAACAAGCGTCACAAAGAGGAAGGGGATAAGATGATAAAAATCTTACTTTATAATATTACACCATTTTTTAATTATTGTATATATTGACTATTTATGTATGACAATATCTTTATAGCGGATCATGATCTTTCGATTGAACGTCCCAAGGCCGATTGTTCCGATTGGAATATTAAAAAGCGTGATTTATTAATTATTGAAACCGCCGCACTATTTAGCTTATAATGGAATAAACATGTTATGCCCCAGTTTCCCAGCGCGAACAGGAGTGATCAAAAATGAAAGTCGTCGCCTTTAACGGTAGTCCGCGTCAAAATGGAAATACGGCCGTAATGATCAATCAGATCTTAACCGTATTACAAAATCACGGAATTGATACCGAAATGATCCAAATAGGAGGCCAAGCTTTACGAGGCTGCGCCGCTTGCGGCTGGTGCGGCCGGAATCCGGTCGGGAAATGCGTTGTCGATGATGACCCCGTTAATAATTGGATCGCTAAAATGATCGCCGCGGACGGAATCATCATCGGTTCGCCGACTTATTTCGCGAACATGACGGCTGAAACCAAAGCCTTAATCGACCGCGCCGGTTATGTGACCCGCCGCAACGGTAATCTGTTGCGCCGCAAAATCGGCGCGGCGGTAGTCGCTTTCCGTCGCGCGGGAGGCATCAACGTTTTCAACGCCATTAACGATTTCTTTTTAATTAATCAAATGATCGTCCCGGGCTCAAGCTATTGGAACCTGGGAATGGGACGCGAGGCGGGAGACGTCGATTCCGACGCCGAAGGCCTTCAAACCATGGAAACTTTAGCTGAAAACATAGCCTGGCTGCTAAAATTGATTGAAAGAAATTAATTCGTTTCGCGTTCCGGGTTCGCATTTCAGGTTCCGCGTTCCGCGTCTCACATGAATTAACGCGTCGGTGTAAATCAAAAAATCGTCCTGCCCGATATAATCACTTGATAAATTGGAAAGGTAAAAAATCGGCAACTATCGGCAGTGTCAAGCTTAATACATGATTATAAATAACGATAACCGGGTTTGGAGCGTGATTCGAAATGGAATTTTATGATTTAATCGCCCAACGCGAAAGTATTCGAGACTATGATCCGGACCGAAAAGTAGCGCCGGACGTCCTCCACCGGATTTTGGAGGCGGGCCGGTTGGCGCCTTCCGCCGTGAATTTTCAACCGTGGCAGTTTTGGGTAATCTCCTCCGCGGAAATGTTGGATAAGGTTCGCCGCTGTTATAGCCGTTCCTGGTTTCATGATGCCCCGCATATTTTAGCGGTGGTAGGAGATCTCAGTCAAGCCTGGGTTCGAAAATACGACGGCTATAACTCCCTCGAAACCGATTTGGCGATCGCCATGTGCCATCTGATCTTAGCCGCCGAAAATGAAGGCGTCGCCACCTGCTGGATTGCAGCCTTCCAGCCCGATTTATTAAAAGACGCCCTCGGTCTGAAAGAGAACGAACGGGTTTATGCGATTACCCCGCTCGGTTACCCTAAGAAAGGTTTAACAAAGAAAAATGCCAAACAACGAAAACCCTTGGCTGAAATTGTCCGCTTCATTTGA
>JAAYHS010000146.1 GCA_012735315.1 Bacillota bacterium
CCGGCTTCCTTCAGATTTAACCTCGCGGTTAACACCCTTGCCTTCCGCTAACGGTAGGCGCTCGCCAGCCCCCGTTCGGGACTTCCACCCTATAGACAACGCCCATGCCGGGCGTACAGCCAAAAAAAACCCGGCCTAAGCCGGGTTTAATTTTTAAGCGTTAACGACCCTCTCGGGATAAACGCTCACTTGTTTGAGGGTCTTACCCTTTCGCTCAAAAGTGACATAACCGTCAATCTTGGCGTACAAAGTATCGTCTTTACCGATTCCCACATTATTACCGGGGTGGATTTTAGTCCCCCGCTGCCGTACTAAAATACTCCCGGCGCTGACCAGTTGGCCCCCGAACCTTTTAACTCCCAAACGTTTGGCGGCGCTGTCACGACCGTTACGGGAACTACCCACTCCCTTTTTATGCGCGAAAAATTGTAAATCGAATTGAAACATCCCTTACACCTCCGCTTCATCAACCTTCAAATGGTCCGGATATTGTTTTTGAATCTCGGAAAGCCCCAACAGGACCATCCCGACAACCAGCTCCGCTTGATTCGTTTTATCGGAAAGATTTTCCCAACGGCAATCCATAAAACCGGTTTTCGAATCAGCCTTCAATATCGGTTTAACGCCGACCAGTCTGTCCAGAGCCAAAACCGCCGACTGGGTTAACGCGGAAATGGCGGCGCACACAATATCCGTTCCTTTTTCGGAATAACCGGCATGCCCCGAACAGGTAAACCCGTTAATCCGGTTATTACGGTCACGTCTAATGGAAAAAGTTACCATTAGGCTTCGGTCTTCTCGGTTTTCGCGGACTTGGCCCTGGTGGTCTTGGCTGTTGTCTTAGTGGCGCCGGTTGCCGCTTTAGTCGAAGATTTGGCTTTCGCAGCCGTAGTCTTAGCCGCTGTTGCCTTGGTAGCCGCAGTTTCCGCTTCCGCCGACTTCACGGATTTAACGGCGGTAGTTTTTTTAGCGGCGGTTGCGGTTTTGCCGGCGCTGGCTTTTGACTTGGCGGCCGTAGCTTTTTTAGCGGTTTCACCGGTAGCGGCTTTAACCGTTTTAGTTTCGGCAGTCTTTGTCGTTTTAACCGCCTTAACTTCCGTTTTCGCGGGCGCCGCTTTTACGGTCGTCTTCGCCTTTGTTTCCTTCTTTTCGGGTTCCGGCTTTACTTTTAACTCTTTTTCGATCTTGGTCTCCGCCGGTTCAACCTTGCCTTTTTGAATCTGCTCAATTAGCAAGCTGGTAAACGGCTGCCGATGACCATAACGCACCCTGATATTTTTTTTGGGTTTATAACGGAAAACCAATACTTTTTTACTTTTATCGTGATTGAGAACCTTTCCGGTCACGATATATCCGGGAACATACGGGGTCCCCACCAAGGTTTTTCCTTCACCGCCGACCATCAATACTTTGTCGGTGGAAAAATTGGAACCTACCTCTACCGGCAATTTCTCAACCCGAATCAAGTCGCCTTCCCGGACTCGGTATTGCTTGCCACCACATTCAATAATCGCGTACATCGATACACCTCCCCGCATCAGACTCGCCGACCTCGGTACACCCACCGGTGTTTCCAACCTAGTCGAGCGGTTACATGGGGTCCAAAAACCCACAAAAGATATAATAACATGTAGTCGTCAAGAAGTCAATCAATATATTACCCGTTCCGGGTTCCGGGTTTGGTTTATGGCTTAGGGTTCCAAGCCTATCGTTCCGGGTTGCTTACATTGACAAAGCTATAGAAAACGCGGAACATTGAACACGGAACGCGGAACAATAGGCCCTATCTCTATGACATACTTTAGATAAAAACGCGGAACGATAGGCCCTATTTCATATTCATACTATTCTAGCCTTAGCGTAGGTCTTAAAAGTTTTAGTAATCAATACTTTCAATTGTTTCCCAACCGAAGAACCCGCGCCTTCGATATCCACCACATAACCGTCAATCCTGCCGATTCCGGCGCCTGGATTAGTGATATGCGGTTCGGAGACTTTGATCTCCACCTCTTCGCCTTCCTGGACCGGAAGGGCCAAAGATTCGATCTCCCGTTCATTCCCGCTCGCCAATAACCGGACCTGAGTGAGATCCAAATTATCCTGGCCTTTAATATAAATGACTTTATTTAAAACCCGCTCCATCTTTTCAAGATTAACCCCGCCGGGTCCGATTAAAATCGATCCCAAATGAGGATTGACCCCTAATAGCAGCGCTTCTCCCGGGGTATTTCTGGCGATTAATTGAATGGAACGGGCCGCTTTTTTGGCGAGATAATCGAGGGAATTGACATAGCCGGTCCCGTCGCAGGAATCGCATTCGACCTGTAGAATCTCGCGTAAACTCTGCCGCACCTTTTTACGGGTCAACTCCAAAAGCCCCAATGAGGTAAACCCGAGGATATTCACCTTCACCTTGTCGCGGGCGAATTCCGCTTCCAATTTGGCGATCACCTGGTTTCGTTCCTCATCGGAACACATATCGATGAAATCAATGATGATAATTCCGGCCAAGTTACGCAGTCTTATCTGTCTGGCTATTTCCACGGCGGCCATCAGATTAGTCTGGTAGACCGTATCCTCCAATGAAGTCGTGCCGGTAAATTTGCCGGTATTAACATCGATCACGGTCAAGGCTTCGGTTTGGTCAAAAACCAGATAAGCGCCGCATTCCAGCCACACTTTGCGGCGCAAAGCTTTCTCCACCTGAGCCTCGACGTTAAACACCTCAAACAACGGCGCAGCGCCGTTATATAGTTGCACCCTGTTTTTTAAGGACGGCGCTAAGGTTTTAACCAATTCCAAAGCCTTGGAATAAGTTTCGCTTTCATCGATTAATAACCGGCTAACATCTTTGCTTAAATAATCTCTTAAAATCCGGTATAAAAAATCATGGTCCCGGTAAAGCAGCGCCGGACATGGGCCTTTTTTGGTTTTCTTTTTAATCTTTTCCCAAACGTTTATCAAAAATTCATAATCGCTTTGGAGTTCGGCCGCTTCCACTCCCTCGGCCGCGGTTCTCACGATCAAACCGACTCCGGCGGCCTTAAACGAAGCCACTGTTGTTCGCAATCTTTCCCGTTCGTTTTCATCCTCAATCCGCCGCGAAATCCCGATGTAGTCAACCGTCGGCACCAACACCAAATAGCGGCCGGGGAGCGTGATCTGAGTCACTACCCTGGGTCCTTTGGTCCCAATCGGTTCCTTAATCATTTGGACGATAATATCCTGACCCTCATGGAGTAAATCCTGAATCGTAAAATGCTTGGAAACATCGGCGTTTTCGGATTCAACTTCTTTGGGAAGAACATCGTCGATATATAAAAAAGCGTTCTTTTCTTCGCCGATATCGATAAAAGCCGCCTGCATTCCCGGTAAAACGTTTTCAACCTTGCCCCGGTAAATATTCCCGGCGCGCCGCTGCTCCTCGGGGCGCTCAACCAGAAACTCCGCTAAGATTCCGTCTTCCAGAATAGCCACCCGGTTTTCATCAATACCGATATTAATCAAAATCTCCTTAGTCATCGGTCATCCTCCGGCCTGATCGCATAAATCCAACGGGTCCATTACCAAACCGTTCTCCTCCCGCCAAAGACCGGTACGGGTAATAGCTAAAACTTCAGCCGGTTGTGAAATCACACTCAGCAAGTCATCGGGCCGGAGATTGCCGCCGCTCCCGATTTCCCCTCCGAATTCCAGCTCCAGGAGGTCGTCGTCCTTAACTCCTATTGTTAAGTTATGCAGCCAGGGACGAATGTTGACTACTTTTTGACCATCCTTGGTTTTCCGGATAATTTCAATAGTCGAGGATGCGGGTAACTTGTTTAACTGAGCGATTATCTCCGGGCGTTCCCGGGGATCAACCCGAAGCAGGATAGCATATGAAGCCCGATTGATCACCGCATTTAACGGCTTAACCCGCCGAACGATTTTTTTAACGGCTAATACTTTAATTCCTTCAGGCAAAGCCCGGTTAAGCCGCTCCCTAATCTCCGCCGGGGGAAAATCCCGGACCAATTCCATGTCGAAGTATTCGGCGGCGCTGCTTATCCCCACCGCCAAAGCGGGACCGAAACTAAGTTTGGGGTGAGGATGAAATCCCTCGGAAAACGCCATTGGTAATCCGGCTCTCCGGATCGCCCGTTCAATCCCGCGAATTAATTCAAGATGTGATAAATATCTTAGACTGTGCTCTTTCGTAAAACGAACCCGGTAGCTAGGCATCGGGATCACCCGCGATCCTTTTGGTCGTCTTTAACCGGGGACAAACCCCGCAATCAAAACAGGCTCCTTCCCTGCAGTCGACCGTCGGCTCGGCTCTTTCCGCTTTTTAGTTTTCCGCTTTTAAAAATTCGGTCTTTAATCCCGCATTCAGATGGGACCAGGGAAGAATTTCATCATAACTCCGTTCCCGAGTATAAAAATCGGGATCAATCCCGTTTTCCCGGAAAGTATCCCACCAGATCTCCGGCTGAAACCGGTCGCCCCAACCGTCAAATTGAGCCCCTTTTTGCCATGCCTGATGAATGATCCTGCTTAAACGCCGGTCTCCCCTGGCCATGATCCCTTCCAAACGACTGGTTTCCGGGTTATGCCAATCCAATTCCAGAGATCTTCCCCGAATCTTTTCCTGAAGATAACGTTGTTTGGCAATGGTTTCCGCTACCGAAATCTGGCGCCGCCATTGAAAGGGAGTATGCGGCTTGGGGACAAAAGTGGAAACGCTGGTGGTGATCCTTAAGGCGTTGGTTCGCGGATAAACCGTTTTCCCGATCCGGAATACCGCATTGACCAACTCCACTATCCCGGCTAAATCTTCTTCCGTTTCCGTCGGCAAACCGATCATAAAATAAAGCTTTAATTTTTGCCACCCGGCCCGGAAAGCGGCTTCGGCCGCCGTCAGTAAGTCTTCGCCGGAAACCCCCTTGTTGATCACCCGCCGCAGTCTTTCACTGCCCGCCTCGGGCGCGAAGGTTAGACTGCCTTTGCGACTGCTACGAAACTTTTTGGCGAGATCCACCGAAAACGAATCGATCCGGAGCGACGGCAAGGAGACATTCACTCTCTGAGGCGTAAAACAGCCGCAGGCATCGGCGATCAACTCTTCAATCCGGCTATAATCGGCGCTGCTAAGCGAGGTCAACGATAATTCCTCATATCCGGTATCCGCCGCCAAATCCCGCAATGCGTCAAAGATCAGTCCCGGGTCCTTCTCCCGGACCGGCCGGTAAATCATTCCGGCTTGACAGAACCGGCACCCCCTGGTGCACCCCCGTTGTATTTCATAACTGATCCGATCATGAACGATATCCAAAAAAGGGACGATCCAGCGTTTTGGAAAGAAAACGCGCTTAAAATCACGGACAACCGCCCGAACCGGTTCGGTTTCCGCCAAGGATTCGATCCGCTCGATCGTTCCGCCGGAGGCGTACGACACCCGAAAAAGGGAGGGAGCGTAAACCCCCTCCAGCTTCGCCACTTCCCTAAAGAGCGCCTCTTTATCATCGCCCGAACGTTTCCAGTCCCGGATCTTCCTTAAAAGGGGGATTAAGATCTCTTCCGCTTCGCCGATGATAAAAAAATCAAAGAAATCGGCAACCGGTTCCGGATTAAAAACGCATGGTCCGCCGGCGATCACCAACGGCTCGTCCCTGCCCCTTTCCTCCCGAAATAAAGGAACCCCGCCCAATTGCAACATGGTTAAAACATTGGTATAACTCAATTCATACTGTAATGAAAACCCGATTACCTCAAATTCACTCAAAGCCCGCTTATTTTCCAAAGTATATAGGGAGACTGATTTTTCACGGAGCAATTCCTGAAAATCGATCCAAGGAGCATAGACCCGTTCCGCCAGCATATCCGGTTCATTATTAATCAGTTCATAAAGAATCCTCAATCCCAAATGGGAAACGCCGATCTCATAAACATCGGGAAAAGCCAGCGCCACTTTTAAATCAACCTGATCCCAATCCTTAACCAGCGCATTAAACTCGCCCCCAATATATCTTCCGGGCTTGGCCACCCGATTTAAATGATTTTGAATCTTTTCCCAACCAGTCGTCGAAAATACCTCCCACCCGCGCGGCCCGTCGTGCGTCGTTAACCGCTCGTCATCTGATAGAGTATAGTATATTCTAACCCATTGAGCACTATTTTGGCAAGTTGTCTGATAAAGCATTAAAATCTCGAAAAGTCGCGCCGTAACCTTTACTGATTAACAAATCCCAAGCCGCGTCCTCGGTTATTAAACGCTTGTTCCCGGATTCGTTAACTAAAAACAGTAAAAACTCGTTGCCGCCGCAACGCCGTAATACGTTTCGGATTAAAGTATCGGGTTTGACCAGAAGCGGTTTTAAACCGGCATAACCTTTTTCGGCAAAATTTTGTTTGCGTTTTTCGGACATCTTCCAAAAACTGTCCAATTTGGGAGATTGATAATTAAAAACCTGAAAAAAAATGAAACACCCCGTAATCAGATATAAAAACCCGCCGCGACCGCTCCCGAACTTACCGAGCCCGATACCGAACGATAAACCGGCAATCAAAAGGCTTAAAATCTTCACAATAATAGCGGCTGAATCAACAGTCGTCAATTTTTTCAGCAAAGCATGGAGCATCCTGCCGCCATCCAAAGGAAGCGCCGGTATAAGGTTAACCGCGCCAAGCAGCAAATTCCATTGCCGCCAATTCTCCAGCCAAAAACCGCGGATTCCTAAAAATTCCAAATAAACTACGCCAAGCGCCATTAAAATGTTGGAGCAAGGTCCGGCGGCGGCAATAATGAACTCTGCCACCGGATGAACCGCCAGTAACGAATCAACAACCAGGCAGCCCCCAAGCGGAGTCAATTTGAATTCGTTTACTTGATATGCTAATAATTCGGCAAAGAGGAAGTGGGCGGTTTCATGAAGCGCCAAGGCCAATAAAAGAAGAATTATCGTCAACGGATTGCCGTAAAAAATTCCGGCGGTTAATAACAGAATGAAAAAAAATATGGTAAAAAAGCCGACGCTGACCTTGAACCTCATTAACGAATCACTGTCCGTGGATTTACCGGTTGGCCGTTATGTTTGATTTCCAGAAAAAGAGCATTCCGGCCGCCGCCCGTCAAAAGTCCCACCCGGCCGATGATTTCCCCGGTTTGTAACGCCTGGTTCGGTCGGACTTGAATCCGGTCCAGCGGCAGATAGGTAGAACGCCAAGCCCCGCCATGATCAACCTCAACCAACCAACCGGCGCCGGTTTGTTCAATTCGTGAAACCGTCCCCGAAGCTACCGCCATCACCCTTACTTGTCCGGGAGTATCAATGAGCACTCCGGTTCCGTAAGCGCCGTTTCGGTCAAACTCGCCATATTCTTTAATAATGTTCCCCGGAACCGGCCAAACCGAATCCGCGGGAAAAGAGTCGTTTTTTACGGCGCTTCCCGGCCGGGATAAAGTGCGGGTGATTTTTTCAAGTCGAACTAAATTATTAACGTTGCGAGCGATACTTTGAACCAAATCGGAATTCCATAACAAGCCGAAAGTCGAATCAGCGGAAGCGTTAACCGCGGAATGGAGCCTTCCCCGCAGCCAACCCCCCCAACCATGTTCCTGACGACAAAAGGCCAAAATCAAGACCAAACACAAAAAAGCGACTATCAACTGATCTAAAATTTTGGGAGAACCGCCGGTTGGATCTTCAGATAGCGTTTCATCCTCGAAAGGCTCCGTCGACGCCGGATCCTCCGTTTCCTCAAATGAATAGAGTTCGCGGTTTTCAATCAAATTTCTCACTCCCCCTAAATGTATATGCGGGGAGAGCTTGGCTAGAACAGCCTAACTGGTTTCAATGGCGTCGGTCGGACAACCGTCGGCCGCGTCCCGGACGCAGTCCTCCATTTCAGGATCGACTTGTTCTTGGACCGCTTCCGCTTTCTCGTCCTCATTCCACGAGAAAACCTCCGGGCAATTTGAAACACACAAACCGCAGCTAATACATAAATCTTGATTAACCTTAACTTCCATCAACATCATCTCCGATCGTTAGGTTAGCTTATATTATTTCAGCTCCCGGAAAATTTTATGCGAGAACCGGCCTTAGGATTACCCGTCAAAAGTAAGCTTCGTAAATGATTTAATTAAAAACGCTCTCAGGCCGCCCGGTAGAACGCTCGTCAGACAAGCGCCAGCAAATAGTTTAAAATAAAACCGCCGCCAATCGCCAGCATGGTGCTGGCCAGAGTCCCAACCAAATAATACTCCGCGAAATCCCGGTTACTCAATTCATTAAAACGGGCAATTGATTTGGCGGTCAAAATGAAGGCGACCGACCCCAAGGCGTCGTTGAGGATCAGCGACAAAACGATCAGCCGTTCCAAGATCCCGATCCATTTACCGGCGCGGTCCGTGTTTTCTCCGAAAACCGCCTCTTTCTTGCGGATCCAGGCTAAAAACTTGTCAATCAACACCGAGCCTCCGCAACAAATATAAATATAGACGATCGCTCCCATTAATAACTTTTCCGGAGCTAATTTAATCGTTCCCTCATCAATTCCGGCGAATGAAGGCAGCGCTTTTACCGCAACCAGACTTTCATAAAACGACAGCACCGCTTGGTTGGTCTGGAGGTCAATCCGGGACCAAATGATGAAGACGGCGAATAAATGCAATACCTGCTTCATAATAAAAACCGATAAATTCAAACCCCGGTTTGGGATTCGACTGAGCAGCGCGGTTAGCAAGTCGATCAAAAGATGGATCCCGGCGACCAAAACCGCGTAACGGATTAGCGTCAACCATTGATAACCATGCAAGAAAAATATGATGGCGCCGAATAAGATTATCCCATGCCCGAAGATCGCGGTAAGTTTCAAACTAGCTTCGGCGGCGACATTCTTTTTGCTTTGCAATAAAAAATCAGCGCTCAAAACGGCCAAAATCGACAACAACAAAGAGTTCATGGCATCTCCTCCGCAACAACGCCGCGACGAATTTTTTTACCGGTTATGCTACACCCTTTTTGGGGTGAAAATTAAATATACACCCGTTTTAAGGTGTATTTATCGATTACACCATTTTTAGGGTGTAAAAATGAAATTCATTTTAAAATTTATCATTAACGAACTTTTCTTCCAGTAAAATGGCCAGGTCTTCTTCGACTTTTTTGATAACATCCCATTTAGCCGCCTGGCAGCGTTTCCGAACATTTTGCCAGGCTATTTTAAGTTCCCCGGCCGCTTTGACAAAAGTCCGTTGCGTATCATAAGTTTGAATCGCCTCCCATTGAGCCATGGTCCAGCCGCCCGCAATCGTATCAACCAGGCTGTAAACCGCATTAAAGATTCGATCAAAAAGCAGATCATCGCTTGCCAAAACAGTCTCGGGGTTTTTGCTTTTTTTGATGGAGTCCAAAGCCCTCCGGGCCAACACAAAAGACGGCCCGGTCATATCCCACGAATTCGCCCCGGGATCGGGCGTATCAATGGAACCGATCCCGACTCCGATTCTTATTTTTAAGGGAAGGCAAGCGTAACGTAAATTTCTGATAATCACCGGGAGTAACGGCAGGTTATCGCAGACCGCTTGCAACTCATCCCCTCTGGAAACGCAAAAGGGAGTATACAGTCCGGAGACTTGAATTTGGCTCAGTTTATCTTTTAATGTTTCCATGATCTCGGGATGTTTTTTGGAGTCAATCACATCTCCGGTAATAACGGCGAAGAGTTTCATGAGACGCCCCTTTAAAGTGTCTATTTATTTGAACTTCATTGAAAAATATGGCATCAAATTTAGTATACCATAGACGTTCATATCGCGAAAAGAGATTTTTAAAGCAGCTTTAATCATCCCCGCCCAATACCCGGTGGGCCTCCTTCAACTGCTCCCTAATCTTAATCTTCTGGGGACACTTGGTCTCACAAGCCCCGCATTCACTGCAGGCATCGGCTTTCACCTTCGGCAGCCACGGGTTTTTCCCGTACCCGGCGTAGTTTTCGCGGGCGTAATCCTTGATGCCGTAAACCTGATAATAATTATACAAATTAAAAATCGCCGGAATATCGATTTCTTGTGGGCAAGGGAGGCAGTATTTACAACCGGTGCAATACAAGTCGGCCAATTTCCGGTATTTCGCCATCAAGGAATTAATGGCTTCCACCTCGCCCGGCTTTAGCGGCTCGGTATTCCCGGTGTACTTGACATTCTCTTCGACCATTTGAACCGACCCCATCCCCGATAAGGCGCAGGTCACGTTAGGATTGGCCAACACAAACCTCAAGGCTAACTCCACATTGTTTTCCACCGGCAGATTCACTTCCCGGCGAATCTTCTCCGGCAAACCGGCGATCCGCCCTCCGCCTACCGGCCCCATCACCACTACCCCCAAACCCTTGCTCTTGGCGTAGGCAATCGCTTCCTCATTGCTCCGGTCCAAAAAGTTATACTGGCAGAGTACTCCGGCGAATATGCCCAAATCAACCAGTTGAATTAATTCACCGGGAGAGGCGTGAAACGAGAAAGTGATCTGCTTAATCAAACCCTCGGCTTTGGCTTGGTCCGCTTCCTTCAGCCAGTTGGACCGCAGGTCGGTCTCCATCAAGGTTTGATAACCGATGCCGTGAAAATAATAAAAGTCCAGATAATCCACACCCAGCCTGGTGAGTTGTTCCTCCAAAATCCGCCGGTAATCGCCGGGCTTCTTAATTATGTGCCCCGGCGACTTGGAAGAGAGAATAATCCGGTCCCGCCGGCCTTTGATTGCCTTTCCGACCAACACCTCGCTGAAACCGTCATGGTAAAAATAGGCGGTGTCGATGTAATTAACTCCCAATTCGAAGGCCCGGTGAATCGCGGCAATCGCCTTTTCTTCATCCACTCGCTTGACTCCGTTTATTTCCACCTCCGGAAGACGCATCGCCCCGAAGCCTAGCGTTGAAAGTTTGATCCCGGTTTTTCCATAATCCCGATATTGCATATGATGCCTCCAATAACAGTTTCAACTTCGCCAACTTCTATAAATCTTGTTCATTTTGAAATAATAAGTCCCAAATACAACTGTTTACTGTTAACTGACAACTGTCCACTACCCCTACCCCTTCACCACTCCGAGCGTTTTTAACTTCTTCACCGGCTTCGCCAAATCCAGTTCGTTTTGGATTACAAAATCAATATCCTTATAAGCGAAGCGGCTTTCCTCCGCCACGTCCGACTTCTTGTGTTTCCCTAAAACCACCCGGCATTCCTTTAAATCGTTTAGAACCTCTTCCACCGAGTACCTTTGTTTGGCGCCGGTCCGCGAATATTTCCGTCCCGCCCCGTGGGAACAGGACTCAAAACTTTCCGGATTTCCCAGTCCCTTAACCAGATAACTAAAGGAGCCCATCGCTCCGGGAATGATCCCCGGTTCATCCTTGCCGGCCCGGATGGCGCCTTTCCGGTGAACCCAGACTTGCGCGCCGTAATGTTCCTCCAAAGCGGCATAATTATGGTGGCAATTGATCCGGTTGGAATAGGAAACCGAATATTCGGTGTACTTCTCAACCCATTTGCTCAAAATCTCCATTACCTGTTCCAACATCCGTTCCCGGTTCTCCCGGGCGAACTCCAAGGCCAGGTTCATCCACGCGATATAAGACTTCCCCTCCTTGCTGTCGGTAGGTAAAAAAGCCAGATTATACTCTTTGGGCAGCGCCATGTTTTTCCGTTTGTTCAGTTCTTTAGCGATTTCATTAAAGTAACGGCAAATCTTGAGACCGAAATTCCTGCTCCCGGAATGAAGCATGATTCCGACCAGGCCTTCTTCATCCTCCTGAAGCTCGATGAAATGATTGCCACCGCCCAAAGTGCCTACTTGAAAGTAGCCTGCCTCCAATTCCGGGATGAGTTCACCGGCAAATCGGTAATTAGAAAGGTCGGCCCGGGCCCGATCCAGAGCCCGACAATTTTGCTTTTGTTTATGATGGGCAAACCCTACCGGAATATTTCGCAAAATATCGCCGATCACCGCTTGAATCAGTTGACCGTTGGGTGTATCCGGCTTTTTTAAGACTTCCGCCGGAAGATCGGTTTGAACGTAAGCCATGCCGCAGCCGATATCCACTCCCACGGCATTGGGGATAATAACGTCTTTGAGGGCGATCACGCCGCCGATCGGCATCCCGATTCCTTGGTGCGTATCGGGCATCAGGGCCACCCATTGATGGAGAAACGGCAAATTCGCCAGACGCAACGCTTGTTCCAAACACCCGTCGTCAACCTGTTCCGGTTTGCGAAGCCATACTTTGATCGGATATTTTTGGCGATTGGGATGAAATAAAACGAACATCGACAAACTCCTTTTTTCCTATTGTAACAATAAATACGATACGGCTACAACCCCAAAGTTCCAATTTCGGCTAATTCCCGGCAAGTTATGCTATTGGCTAAAAGTTTTAGCAAAATAGCCTCCAAATTAATAGATGATTGTATTGTATTTTAAGGAGCTGCAATTACTCCCAGCAGGATATTTCAAGACCAAATAGTATTTGATTTGAAAGGAACATATTTTAAAAAAAGGATTATTCATGATGTTCAGTAAAAAAATGAAACCGGCCGGAATTTTATTATTGATCGGGCTGCTGTTGAACGGCGTTGCCGCGCCGTCACTAAGGGCCGAGAGCCCCCTGGCGGTGACCGTAATGACTCTGAATCTGCACAACGGTAAAGATCGCGACGGCGCCCCTAACCTGGAACGTTTTCTTGAGCTGATCGACGTCAGGCAACCGGATCTGATCGCCCTGCAAGAAGTTGAACGTAGTCATGTTCAAAGTTTTGAAGCGGCGGGGTACCGAGTTGTTACCGGAATGAACGCCAATCTCCCCTTTTTTAGATTCGGCAACGTAATCTTAACTAAGCATCGTATCGTCTACCACCGCCACCTCTATTTACCCAGCAACCGGGAACAACGGGGAATAAACGAAGTGGCTCTCGAAATTAACGGCCGCTATTTCCGGGTCATAAATCTCCATCTGGGCTTGGGCCGGGCCGAACAAAAACAGCAACTGGATGAAATCCTTAAGATAACCCGGTTATTACCGGAACCATTGATAATTACGGGTGATTTTAATTTGGAGCCGTCCCACGACCTTCTAAAAAACTTTCCCTATCAACACGTGGGAGCCGTCTTCCCACTTCCCGCAACCTTTCCGGCCCCCAACCCGCGTTATCTGATCGATTTAATCTGGTACAGCCCGCATTGGCGTCCGCTGGCTGCCGAAGTCCTTTCCTGGGACGGTTCCGATCATTTTCCGGTCATCGCCCAGCTGGAATTGAAAGAGCCGTCGACGGTTCCTTTAACGGCCGTAGCGATACCCGACTTTACCAGGGAAAACAATCCGTTACTTCCCGATCCGGGAGAACCTTTCTTTGAAATCGGCGTCGGCGTAAACCGAACCAAAACCGGAACCGAAATCACCGGGGACGCCTTATTCACCTGGGACCAAAAACTATTTCTCGACGGCTCCTACGACGGAAGGAAGCCCGTTTGCACCCTCGGGATTAATCGGATATTCGATCTTCGCGATTATTTTTCATTAATGGGAGCCCGCGGAAAAGCCCTATGGTCATTCAGCGTTTCGAAAACCGAGGACCTTAAACCTTGGTATACCTGGTCACAATATTATCGCTGGAATTCCCGTTGGGGAACCAAGCTCGCCGCCAGTACCCGGGAGAATGGCCCGAAATGGATTTTGGAGGAACTATACCTCCCCGTGCCAAATTATCGCTGCTCTCTGAAACTCGATACCGAAAAAA
Organism: Bacillota bacterium; assembly: GCA_012735315.1. GTDB lineage: Bacteria > Bacillota > UBA4882 > UBA8346 > UBA8346 > JAAYHS01. Next base: position 13,772 of record JAAYHS010000146.1, read on the forward strand.
GCTGGGAAATCGGCTTCGCGGTATCCCCGCTTAAAAATCAGGCGTTTGAGATTAAATGGGGCAAAAAAGCTGAAGATGAGATTTTTAGCGCCGGTTGGCATTGGTCTTTTAACAGTCCGGCGGTGATTGAATAAACTTTCTTAACTACGCTTGGCATTTTTTTATCAATCGGTTGGATAGTTCTATGTAACGGTTCCCAATAATATAATTTAAGTTTAATCGGAATATTCGAAACAAAAGGGACATATTCTTATACTAGAGGCTGGTGTAATTGAAAGGAGGCTCCGACGAAGTCATGCATCCCTCATCCAAGATATCACTGAAAAAATTATCAGTGAAGGAGGTGTGGAATATCTGGTCTCAAAAAAACACCGAACCGGAAGGGTTCGGCGGCGGATTGAAATTACACCGATATAAGGTCGCTAATAAACACACATCATATATATATGGAGCAGACTAAAAAAGTATACCAGTCGCTGCCGCTATTTTTTCTCCTTCTGGCGTTCGGTCCGGAAAGGAGGGAGTACGGTGAGGATGGTTCTGGATTTAAAAACTTTTGTGCTCCAGCTGAGATTGGTTATTGAAAAAAAATTCCGTAAAAAAAACCGGCTAAACGGAACGCAATAATCCGGACGTTCCAAAAAAATAGATTAACGACATGTCATATATAGAAATAATAAAGGGCCGATTCAAGGCCCTTCCTTTATGATACCAATTCCATTCCTTTTTGCAACGCCGCCCGGTTAACGTCGACCAGATCTTTCTTCTTACCGGTCAGCACTTTTTCGGTCAACACCTTCATCACCGTATCGACCTTAACCACTCCGGTGGATTTGAGAATAGCCCCCATCACCACCATATTGGCGACTCGGGCGTTGCCGAGTTCGCCGGCGATTTCATTGGCGGGAACGGGTATCGCTTTGATATCGGTCCGTTTCGGTTTAATGTCAATCAATGATGAATTATAAAAGATCATCCCGCCGCTTTTAACCATCCCCTCGAATTTCTCCAATGACGGGCGATTCATGGCCACCAAAACGTGGGGTTCGGAGATTACCGGAGAACCGACCGGTTCATCGGAGACCACCACCGAACAGTTGGCGGTTCCGCCGCGCATTTCCGGGCCGTAAGACGGAAACCAACTGACGTTTTTCCCTTCATACATTCCGGAATAAGCCAATAATTGACCCATCAGCATTACACCCTGGCCGCCGAAACCGGCGAAGATCGATTCGAGCATCATTCCGCCACCCCCTCGCGATCCCGGACCGTCCCTAACGGAAATTGGGGAATCATATTGGCTTCAAGCCATTTTAACGCTTCAACCGGAGCCATGCCCCAGTTGGTGGGACAGGTCGACAATACTTCAACCATTGAAAAGCCTTTTCCCTGAACCTGATTTTCAAAGGCTTTTTTAATCGCTTCCTTAGCTTTATTTACGCGCTTCGGATCGTGGACGCTTACCCGGGCTAAAAAAACCGGGGCTTCCAACGTATTAAGCATTTCGGTCATTTTCACCGGATATCCCATGGTCGTTACATCCCGCCCCAAGGGCGAAGTGGTAGTCTTTTGTCCCGGCAGGGTAGTCGGCGCCATTTGACCGCCGGTCATTCCGTAAATCGCGTTGTTGATGAAAATCACCGTAATTTTTTCGCCGCGGTTCGCCGCGTGAATGATTTCGGCGGTTCCAATCGAGGCCAAATCCCCGTCGCCTTGATAGGTGAAAACGATGCGATCCGGCAAAGCCCGTTTAATACCGGTGGCTACCGCGGGCGCGCGGCCATGAGCGGCTTGTTGCATATCGCAATTAAAGTAATTGTATGCGGTTACCGAACAACCGACCGGGGCGATACCGATAGTCTTCTCTCTTATTTTTAACTCATCGATCGCCTCGGCAACCAAACGGTGGATGATCCCATGAGTGCAACCCGGGCAATAGTGCATCTCCCGATCTTGTAATGCTTCCGGTCTTCCAAAAACTTTTTCCATTAGGCCACCCCCTGACCGTTGAATGATTTGATAATCGCATCATAAACTTCATTTACGGACGGAATCGTTCCGTTCAGTTTGCCGAAGAAATCGACCCGGGCTTGTCCGTTGACGGCGAGCCTGACATCCTCCACCATTTGACCGGCGCTCATCTCGACAACCAGGAAGCGTTTCCCGGCCTTGCCCAGTTCACTTAGTTGTTTCGTCGGGAACGGCCAAAGAGTGATTGGCCGGAATAAACCCACTTTTTTACCGGCCAATTTCGCTTTGGCGATGGCCGATTTCGCCACCCGGGCCGATGTGCCGTAAGCCACTACGACCAAATCCGCTTCTTCGGTTCCTTCTTCTTCAAACCGGACTTCATTGGCTTCGATCTCCCGGTATTTCTTTTGCAGCCGGGCATTTATCTTCTCCAACTCTTCGCCGATCAGTCCCAGGCTGTTAATGACGCTTTGCGGTTTGCCGTTCATCATGCCGGTTGTGGCCCAAGGTTTGGCCGGAATTTGGAGATCTTCGACTTCGGTTAAGGTAACCGGCTCCATCATCTGTCCCAACAAACCGTCGGCCAGAACCACGACCGGATTACGGTATTTATCCGCTGTTACAAAAGCCAGATACATTAAATCGATTATTTCCTGCACCGACGCGGGCGCAAAAACGACCAAGCGGTAATCGCCGTGGCCGCCGCCTTTGGTGGCTTGAAAATAATCCGATTGCGACGGGCTTAACCCCCCCAATCCGGGGCCGCCCCGGCTGACGTTCACAATCACGCACGGCAACTCGGCGCCGGCCGCATAAGAGATGCCCTCCATTTTTAAACTGCCTCCGGGACTGGATGATGAAGTCATCGCCCGGACGCCGGCGCCGGCGGCTCCGTAAACCATATTAATAGCGCTGACTTCGCTTTCGGCTTGGATAAAAGTTCCGCCGACCTCCGGCATTCTGCGGGACATATATTCCGGAACTTCGTTTTGCGGAGTAATCGGATATCCAAAAAAGAAACGGCAGCCCGCCCGGATTGCCCCCTCGGCAATGGCTTCGTTGCCTTTCATCATAACACGTTCCGCCATCCAAAAACCTCCCTATCTAAAGTTTAAAATACAAAATACGGTTGAAGTTTCGTTACCTGTGACCAGTTACCAGTCCCCCGTTCCCGGTTGCCGGTTCACGGCAGATAAAAAACAGGAAACTGTCAACTGGGAACTGTTATTTATAGACCTCAATCACCACATCCGGGCACATCCGGGCGCAAAAAGCGCAACCGATGCACTGATCCTGCTCCGTAACTTCAGCGGGCCGGTAGCCCTTCGAATTGAAACGTTCAGCCATATGAATGATTTTTTTTGGGCAAACGCTAACGCATAATTCACAGCCTTTGCAACGTTCTTCATTGAATTTAACTTGGGCCATTCCCTGTCCTCCTTTGTGTTTAAAGCAAATCGCCCCCCGCCCGCCGGTTAGGCGCCGCCCGTTGCGGGCTTGCCGTTATTGAAAACTTATGGGCCACCGGGTTCCGATTTGCGAATACCGTATTATCGCTGATTTTTTCGCAAATAATAAACTTTTATTATTACCTGATAATAATTATAAACTTGATTATTAAAGAATGCAATCATCAACTCCGCTTAAATTTGGATACTAAAACCATTATACCTTTCCCTTAAGAATAAGAGGTTTAACTTTTTGTAACATTAAAGCGGCAACTCTGGAGGAACTCCGGATTTTATTCCGGTAGCAGCCACGGAGGGAGCATCCTCAAATGAAGCGGGAAAACCGGTAAATCCGGTAAATCCTCAAAAAAATCATTATTGCCGGTCAATAAACTTGCTTCCACCGTATAAAAAACGACCGGCAAGCCCAAATCGGCCGCGATTTCGCGAATCAAAGGCAAACCTTGTCGCCAAATTTCCGGAGTCGTCCCCCGTCCCCAGTTGATATTGGCCACTAAACCGGTGGCTCGAATCCTGGCCGCGTTTTGGAGTCCTTCAACCATTTTCACGGCTTGAGTCGAATTTTTGGTATCGGGTCGAAAAGGATTGAGCACGATCCAAAAATCATAAGATTCGTCCCTAAAGTAACGGTTGAAGCGTCCCAGCGCCCTGGCCCCAACCGGATCGCCGCCCACATCAATGACTACCCGATAAGAACGGTCTTGCAACAAACTGAAAATTCGAGGGGAAAGCGCCGGAATATCCACATTTTCCCTGGCCAATTCGCTGCTGACCACCGTAATTCCTTCCCGTTCCAACTGCTCCGTCAAATCCCGGGAGCGAAAGTAGGGATTGACGATATCCAAATCGATTAAGCCGATTGGCCCGTCATTTTCGGTTTTCAAATATTTCGCATAGTTGATCGCAAATTCGGTCTTCCCACTGCCGTATGCGCCGCCGATAATCGTAATCCGCATCCGATTGTCTCCTTGTCAACAGTTCGATAACGGTTTGAAATTTTTTATTTCGAGTTGATTCCTCGACTGTCCTTTGTTTTAGCTTGCGGTGAAGGTGAAATATTATTCCAGTCAACAGGAAAATCGAGCTATAATGCCTAATTAAATCATAAAATTATCAATATTTAAAGCCCTCCGAAATCAAAAACCGGTTGCAATATTATCGTTAACCACCCCGGCCGACAACCAAGTCCAAACAGCGAAACCAAAATAATGCCATTTTCCAAAATAATCCTAAAGCCCTATAAAAAATTTCCAATTCTAAACCGATAATAGTTATTAACTTTATAAATATTACATAAATCAAATTTCAAGCAAAGGGGGTCGTTTCAGTGAAAATAACTCCGGATTCCCGGTATCGTTTCCCCAAACAAAATAATCCCCGCTCCAAAACCAAATCAAAAAGGGAGTCGGAAGAATCCGCGCCCACCCCGGAAAACAACGGAATTGCTACTGAAAAATCCATCTGGCGAACTTTGGCCGCCAAGTATGATATTCGCCACGCAACCGCCGACGAACTCCGAGAAATCTCGACCGCGCTTTACCATGCCGGTCAAATCAGCTTATTCAATCACGCTATTCTTACTTTTGATCCCGCTAAATCGCCAATGCTCAATCTGGACATTAATCTGACCCCGGCCGATCGGGATGGCCGGAGGGACTGGATCGCCGAATATGAAGCTCGTTTAAAACGGGATTTAAAACAGAATAATCTTCAAGCCGCGCTGCAACATCACAAAATCATCGAAATTTTAAAACGTCTCGATAAAAGAACCGCCTGTTTAACACAGCAATTTCCAATTGATTGCATTTTTTAACCTTTCCTTAATCGGCCTTTTTCAATTCGATCGTATAATAAGGTTAAAGGGGGCGATCAAAATGTACGATTTCGAATTGTACGCCATGTACTTAAACAAGCAATTAGAAAACGAAGCCAACAAAAAAGCCGTGAAGTTTAATGATATACTTCATGGTTTTTTTGTTAAAGTTTTTCAAGCGGTCGCTTCATTGTTGACGAAAGGTCTGACGTCGGTTACGATCATCCCGGCCCGTCGAGCCGCTTCCAGTCCGGCTCCGCCATCTTCAAAGACCTGGCAATTTTCCGGCGAAACATTGATTAATTGAGCGCATTTCAAGAAAGTTTCCGGGTCCGGCTTGGAATTGGTCACATCGTCGGCGGTCACTAATTTGTCGAAGTAGCGTTCCAGTCCGGTTACCCGGATATTTACCAAAGCGATTTTCCGGTATTCGCCGGTGCCCAAGGCCATCGGCAGCTTCCCATGGTATTCCTCCACGATTTTAAAGACCGGTCCGATTAACCGGATATTATTAATCAAGCTTAAATAAGCGTCATTCTTGGCTTTAACGAGCTCTTCCGGGTTTAATTTCTTCACTTGGTGTTTGTTGATATAGCGTATAATCGCGGCGGTGGGCATCCCGGCCAATTGATAGAACAAGGTCTCGGGATACTCAAATCCATACTCTTCGGCCACCTTTTGCCAAGCACGGAAATGGATCGGCATCGTATCCACCAAAGTTCCGTCGATATCGAAGATCAACCCCCGCGCCTTCGGATCAATTTTTAAGCTCATCTAACCCACTCCATTTAATTATCGCCCCATTACTTCGTCATCAAACTCCATCAACCTCTCGCTTTACCGAAATTTTAATTTTTAAAATACCTAATGCAACTTGAATAAGCCCCTATTCATCTGTTCACCGGCAGGAATCGGTTTTTTTCTCCCGAATAATTATTTTATCTTTGTAAAATTCAAAAGGAGGATTTGGATGAAGAGTTTAAAAGGAACCAAAACCGCTGAAAATCTTTTAAAAGCCTTCGCCGGCGAATCTCAGGCCAGGACCCGCTATACTTTTTATGCTTCAGTCGCCGATAAGGAAGGATATAAACAGATTAGAAATATTTTCATCGAAACCGCCGATAATGAAAAAGAACATGCCAAAAGATTTTACAAACTCCTATTAGAAGGATTCGCCGGGGAACTGCCGGCAATGATCGAAATCAACGCCGGATATCCCGTTGCTCAGGGTACGACACTGGACAATCTTAAAGCGGCGGCCGACGGCGAGAATGAAGAATGGTCCGCGCTTTATCCTTCTTTCGCCAAAACCGCCGAAGAAGAAGGTTTCCCGGAAGCGGCGGCGGCGTTCAAGATGATCGCCACCATCGAAAAAAGGCATGAAGCCCGTTATCAAAAGCTGGCTGAAAATATCAGCGCCGGCAAAGTATTTCAAAAAGACCGTCCCGTTCTTTGGAAATGCGGGAATTGCGGCTATATCCACGAAGGAGCCAAAGCGCCGGAGAAATGTCCCGCTTGCCTCCATCCACAAGGCTTTTTTGAAGTTTTCATGGAAAACTATTAACTACAAAAGTTACAGTCTTTCAATTTAAGCCATCTTTAAATTTAGGATTGCTTCCGGAAGCAATCCTAAATTTGTATATATTAGTGAAGCGATTAACTTATGGCAGGCTCAATCGAGAGGGAAATTGGACGAATATTAATCGATCTTATCCTTTCCCAACCCCGCTTTCCTGGCATATGCGATCGCTTGTTGACGGTTACGAAGATTAAGCCGTTTGATGATGTCGGCCATTTGATACTTGACCGTCCGCTCGCTGACATAAAGCTGGGACGCTACCTCTTTATAGGTTAATTCTTTGGCGACCAGCGCCAAAATTTCGATCTGTTTTTGAGTTAAAACCGTTTCGAGATCAACCCTAACCGGTTCACCCATACCGACGGTTTCGGCTTCAGCTGAGGCGGACTCGGTCAAAACTTGGGCGGCTAATTCGGAGGAGATAACCGCCGCGCCGGAAGCCAAATCACGGAGCTGAGCGATTAACTCTTCCGCCCGCAGCCCCTTCAATAAGTAGCCGGTCGCTCCGTTTTTAACGGCTTCGAAAAGATCCGGCTCCCGGTCGGACATAGTCAAGATCACGATTTTAATCTCCGGCATCTCCGCCTTAATCAACCGGGTGGCTGTCAAACCGTTGCATCGCGGCATTTGAAGATCCATCAAAATCATGTCGGGGCGAAGCAAGCGCGCTTTCTCCAAAGCTTCCAAACCGTCTCTGGCGATGCCGACTACTTCAAAACCTTTTGGAGTGATTAAGTTCTGTAATCCTTCCATAAACAGGTAATGATCATCCGCTAACAAGACTCTGATTTTTTTTCCAAAATTCTGTTCGCCGTACTCCTCCGGCATCACCGTCCGATCAGGAGCGACGCAAGGAAAAATCACCGTCACCGTGGTACCCCGCCCAGGCGCGGCGTCGATCAGCAGTTCTCCGCCGAACTGTCCGGCACGTTCCCGCATTACTTCCAGCCCGAAAAAGGAACGTTCGCCGGCTAGTTTCTTAGGATCGAAACCGATCCCGTCATCAGTGACCGAAATCAAGATCCGCCCGCCTTTTTTCTGAAAAGCGATGGTTACTTTACGGGCTTGAGCATGTTTGCGCACATTGGCTAAGGCCTCTTGAATAATCCGAAACAGCTGGACCTTGACGGTTAAATCCAATTCATCCTCATTAAGGGCGTCCAAATCCCGCGTCTCAACCGGAATCCGAAAATTCCGTTCATAATGGCTGATATATTGTTGTAACGCCGCCAGCAATCCCTTTTTAAAAAGCAAAGTGGTCTTAACCTCGTAAATGAACTCCCGGACTTCGGTATTGGCCTCCATAATTATCTGTGATAAACGATTCAAGTTCTCTTCGATCGCTGAAAATTGACCGGCTTGAAGCATTTCTCGGATATTCTGTATCTGAATATTGGTGTAACCCAAAACCTGTCCCAGAGTATCATGAAGCTCCCGCGCCAACCGCTCCCGTTCCCTTAAAACCAGCAATGCTTGCTGTTGTTGAAGCATTTTCGCTTCAGCCGCTTTATTGGCGGTAACGTCATGAAGCACTACCAAACGACCGACTGCTTTCCGCCCGTCGTTTAATTCGGATATATAGACCTCATAATACCGGTCATCCCTGAAAAATTCCATGTGAACGGCGGATTTGTCACGGACAGTCGCGGTCAATTCCTGCCAATCGGCCAAAACCTCCCCGAAACCGTGACCGGCAGCCTTGTCGGCTTTTATGCCGAAAACCGTTTCCGCCGCGGGATTCACATCCATGATTCGATCCCGGTTATCCAGGATTAATACTGCGCTGTCCATCTTCTCCATGACCGCATTGCGGGGAACGGGCACCGCCTCCTGAACCCGAAAACGGAAAACCAAACTGGTAAAGACCATGCCCAGACTAATCGCCACCGGAGTGAGATCATAATAACCAAACAATGAACCCTCCGAAATTAAACAGATAATGATAAAACATAAAATACAGGCGGTGATCGTAGCTATTGTCAATCCTTGTCTCCGGTAAAGCAGTTCCCGGTTTAAAACCGCTCTGATTTGGCTAATGATTACCGCCAAGAGTAAAATCCCACAATAAGCGGTAATTAACCAATACCATGGCCCGGGATTAAAAAGCAATAAAGGATAACCGTTGGGAGCGCCCAACCACATTTTGGCGTAGACCAACCCATGCCGGGAATTGGTCAGGTTCAAAACATCGGTGACCGCCGGCAACAGAAAAAGTAAAGCTATTCCCAGCCGCGGGAGCCGTCTTTTACCTTTAATAACCGCCAAACTCCACATTAACCAGATGACCGGCACTTTCAGCCCCACGAAATCATTGGCGGCAAGATACCAAAAAGCCGCCGTTTTGAGATCGGTTCCGGATATTTGTAAGGCGAATCCGAGGCACCAGAAGATTACCGTTGCTTGCATAACGATCCACAAACGATCGGTAACCCGCTTATACACCGTATAGCAGGTAACTAAAAACAGCATTACCGCCCCGCCGAGATAAACCCAGATATAAGGGTTATAGTGAAAATGCATGGTTTCCCTCCGGTTTGGCAGATTATAAATAGCTAAACACTGTTTCCTTTTATTTCTTCATCCTCCTTAATTAATCCTTTACTTTAAGACTTGATTTTGGAGCGATTCGCGTGATGCGTTGCCCCCTGAAATCAGTCTCGTTCGTTTTACTTAATAAAAAAACTAATAACCGGATTCGATAATCCGGTTATTAGTCCCCCAATTAACTTTTATTTCGCTGTGCTCCAATTCGCCTTTTCATTAGGAATTGCCCGCTCCCGGAGAAAATACTAAAGACCGGCCGAGACCGAGCCCTTTCCAAAAGTAATTCCTAGCGGGCGAACTTCATAATAAACCGTTTGGAACCATTCACGCAAACTAGATAGGGTACGCCTTGGCGATCAAATGTCAAACCTCCGAGGACGCCGCTGAAAAAACCGAAATCACCCATGGTTTCCCAATTAACGCCGTTAAATCTTGCCACGGAGATTTGATAATCCCTGTCGGAATAAGCCAGATGGAGCCGGCCGTTATTGTCGAACTTCAATAAGACCTGCCTGGCGTCGATCTCGACCTTAGTCGCTTCATCCCAGGTCGAACCGTTAAATCTTACCACTTTAAGTTGACCGCCGTCGTTTTCCCGATAAGCCGCATAGGGTATACCGTTGTTGTCAAGAGTCAAAGAAGCCGAGCCGCCTAATGGTTCGGCAATGCCGACCCTAACCCAATTTTCACCCGTATATCTAAAAACTATGAATTCACTTCTATTGTAACCCGAATAAAGAACGACCGGTAAACCGCTCTTGTCAAGCAGGAAAAAAAACAGCTCAAGCTGTCCGTAGATATTCAGATTGCAAACTTCCTCCCAATTATCGCGGCTGTTTAATTTTAACACCGAAAGATAACGATCATTATGTAAAGAGGCCATATAAAGATCGCCGTTACCGTCGAACCTCAGGGAATCACCGATCACATATCCGTTGATGAAAGAAGTATTGCCGACTTCCTCCCAGTTGTCACCGTTAAATCGCTTCACGATCACATTTTTTTTGTTGCCGGGAATAATCTGGGTACAAGCTAAATGAGGCGCAGCTTCATTATCGATAGCCAGCGCGACGAAATTAGAATACCTCCCGTTAGCCGGGAATCCGGACTCGCTCACCTTCTCCCAACCAACGCCGTTGTATTTCACTACCAGGGGTTGACCGTCGGTTTTATCCACGTAAGCCGCATAGGGCGTGCCATTATCGCTAAACCTCAGTGATACGTAATGGGCTTCTAGTCCGTCCCCCACCACCTGCCAGTATGGCTGTGGCTCGGCGCCTTTAGGGTTACTCCGATCGCATAAATTTAAATGTTTCGGTAAATTGTAAGAAAAATACTCTTTCATTACCTGAACCTCTTTTTTTAAACAAATGAACCAAAAGATAAATTTAAGCCATACGTCAAATAAAGCCCAATACCCGTATTTTATTTTAAAATAAAAACCCCTTTATCAAGGGGCAAAAAAGGGGCAGAAAAAGGGCAATCTAGCTCTTTTTTGATCCTCATTATTCGGCGCAAACATCTTTACTCCGACGACCCCGGATCATGATTGCTCAAGAATACCTCCGCCGTTCAATTGATAAACCGGAACTTGGGCGCAATCGTAACAATAGTTTCCGCCGTTTTTGGCGACAATCCTGGCGGCCGTCACGCTCTCCCGGCATCCGTCACAAAGAACGCTTCGGTAAATCGGAGCATAATCCGGCAGCGCTATCTTAACCTCTCCAACCATAAACAGCTTGTCAAAAGCGACATTAAGCAGGGCAAAACCGGTTTCAGCCGCCACTTTTTTAAATTCGGCTTGTTCAGGTTCGCCGCCTTCCCTTTGAGTAATTACTTTGTTAAAAATCGCGTTAAATCGGGAAAACTCCGTATCCAACCGTTCCCGGTAATCGGGCCGAACCGCTATCCTAAGACCGGCGCCGTCCCTTTTGGCGAAGGTAACCGCGGTTTTGCCCAAATCCCGGTAGATCAAAGCGTTATTACCGAAAGTACAGCCGGAAACATACTGAATGCCGTCGCTGAAGCAATTATTGGTTTCCACGATTGCAATCAAATTCTCCAGACCGTCATTAGCGCGTCCAAATCGCTCCATCCCGTATGCTCCGGCGATTACCCCCATCGCCAAACCGGGACAGAAATGTCCGTGGATGCTCCCGGCGCCCAGCAATAAACTCTCCCGGTCATTCCGGCGAATCGCCTTGATAATTTCCAACCTTGGATTCGCAATTCGTTTCTTTTTATCGACCCGCTCCCGTTCCGCTTCATCGAGAGCCGGAGCGTAGGGTTTAATGTCCAAAACCGGAGTGCCGTCGATCGCATCCAGCCCTTTAACCCGAAGCCGATTTCCGTCCCGCTCCAATAATTTGACCGTAGTCACTCCCAAGGCGGCCGGACGGCGGGGGCTTCTCGAGGCGAAAACGCCCGAAACTTCACCGTCATAACGCGGCCCGATTAATTGATGGGAATCAGCCCGGTGAAAATGAAAAATCACCGTTAAATATTCATTGGTTTCAATCCGATAAAGGCCTTCGCCATATTCCGGTTTAACCTCAATCCAGCATTCTTGCACCCGCATTATTCCCGGATCGGCGGGAGCGGTAATACCGCTTTTCACAAAACCAATCGCCGCAAACTCAGCCAACTTTTTCACCTGCCGCTTCCGCCGACGCAATCAACAACCGGCCGTTTTCCCGAATTATCTTCACTTTGACTCCATATACGCTTTCAATATTTGCTTGACTTAATACTTCCGGACCCCCGGCGGCGAAAACGGTTCCCTGATGAAGCATTATGATTTTATCGGCATAGCGCGCCGCCAGGTTTAAATCATGAATCGCGACGACCACCGCGGTTCCTTGACGGGTCTGTTCCTTTAATAATTCCAAGACCTCAAGTTGGTGTTTTATATCCAAATTCGAAGTCGGTTCATCCAATAACAGCAAGGGGGTTTCCTGGGCCAAAGCCCGCCCAATGATTGCCTTTTGCCGCTGGCCGCCGCTTAAACGGTCCAGATCCCGGAACGCCAAATCTCCCAATCCTAATTGTTTAATTATGGCCGCGGTTTTCTTGAGATCAAACTCACTCGGCGTCCAGGAAGCGCGCGGTTTTCTCCCCATTAATACGGTTTCAAACACAGTGGCCGGGAAACCCCCGCCCTCGCTTTGCGGCACATAAGCGATGATTTGGGCCAACCTCAAACTGCTAAGACTATTGATATTCTTTCCATCAATAAAGATCGACCCGGTTTTCGGCTTTAAAATACCGTCAATGCACTTTAATAACGTACTCTTACCCGAACCGTTGGGGCCTACCACCGCCACAAAATCACCGCCGGCCGCTTCAAAACCGACATCATTCAATACCGGCTTATTCCAATAAGCAAATCCGAGCTTAACCACGTTCAGCTTCAAATCAGTTCCTCCTTGAACCCTTAATCAATAAAAAAAGAAATAAAGGTCCCCCCAAAAAAGAGGTGAGAATCCCCACCGGCAACACCACCGGGGCGATAATGGTCCTGGCCGCCGTATCGGCGGCCAATAAAAAGAACCCGCCGAATAGCGCGGTTACGGGTATTAAAAAGCGTTGATTACTCCCAATCGACCGGCGGACGATATGGGGAACAACCAACCCGACAAAGGCGATAATTCCAAAGAACGACACCACCAAAGCCGTAGCCATGGAAGCTATTACCATCCCCTCAATTCGAAGCCGGTCAGTGTTAATCCCCAGGCTTTTCGCGGTTTCGTCGCCGGCGTCCAAAGCGTTATAACGCCAACTGTTCCGCATAAAATAAAGCAAAGCCGGGATTGCCGCCCACGCCAGGATTAAAAAATCCCGCCAGGATGACCGTCCCAGATCCCCGAAAGTCCAAAAAACAACCGACGCCAACTGCAGCTCGTCGGCAAAATACTCCAACGCCGTAATCGAAGCGTTAAATAACGACCCCACCACGATTCCGGTTAAAACCATAGTCTGCGGGGTAGCCCCGCGATAACGGGCCATTAATAATACCATCCCGGTCGCGCTTAAACTCCATAAAAAAGCCGAGCCGGAAACTAAATATGGATTATTCAGGATAACCGCATCGGTAACACTACTCTGCACGCTCCCGGCATCTAACGCGATAATGGCGAAAGCAGCCCCAAATGCCGCGGCTTGGGAAATACCCAATGTAAAGGGGGATCCCAGCGGGTTCCTTAAAATACTCTGCATCGCCGCTCCGGAAACAGCCAGTGCGCAGCCGGCCAAGGCCGCCGCCAACACGCGCGGCGCCCGGATACTCCAAATAATCCTGGCATACACCTTATTAGAACCGCCCAAAAGCGCCGCCAATACGTCCCAAAGGGGAATCCGGCTGGAACCAAGGGAGATTCCAATCACGATAAACGCCGCCAGGAGAATAACGGTAGTTCCCAGAAAAAAACGACGCTTCCGCAAATAGATTCGATACTCGGCTAAAATTTGGTCCATGACTGTGACTTCACCTTAGTTTGAGTTTACGAAATCCGCCATACAGCTTTTGCATATCGGAGTAGACGCCTTTGCCTACAAAAAAGCCGTAAATCCGGTCCGCTGTTTTCGCGGGGTCGATGTCTTTAAATTGATCGGGGTATAAAACCTTACCCACATAATAAGCGTTCGCCAATACGGTCTCAAAATTAGTGGTATAATAATTATAAGGCAATACCATATACAGTTCATTGTTTTTAACGGCTTTCAATGTTTCCGCCAGTACCGAACCGGGGGCCAATTCATTGACGACCTGATTATAGCCGCTGCTATCAATGAAGATTTTATCGGGATTCCATTGGATTAATTGTTCTTTATCGATATACGCGTGTTCAAGGCCGATCCCGGACCCCACATTCGTTGCCTTGACATACATAAAGGGCGCGTATAAAGGCTCGGTCGAAGTAATTCCATGGGAACCCCGGTGGGCGACCCCACCCACGTATACTTTTTCAGTGTTCGGAACCCGGTTGGTTCGCCGCTCCAAATCCTGAATAGCAGCTTCAATATAAGCAATCAGCTTATCAGCGCGGGCTTGTTTGTTCAATACCTCGGCGATTAAATGCAGCGCTTTAAAAAAAGTCGCTTTTTGATTAGCCAAGTCGCCATAATTCAAAACCACCACCGGAATTCCGGTTCGGCGCTGCAAAGAATCGGCGTATCCGGCATTGGTATATGTCCAGAAAATAACATCCGGTTTCCGGGCGACAATTAATTCCGGGTCGCCGCCATGGGCGGGGCCGATTGAAGGAAGTTTAGCCAGTTCGGGGTGGGCCATAAGATAAGGTTTAGTAAGTCCTCTTTGTTCGATGTCCTCCACCCCGGCCACCATTTCGACGGCATCCAAATAAACCAGAAGCCGAAGAGCCCCGGCCCCAATCCCCACCACTCGATTAATTACGGAAGGCAAAACCACTCTCCGGCCCGCCATGTCGATAACCGCTTTTACGCCGGATTGCGCCAACCCGGCGGCAGGGTTTAAAGATAACATCATGATCAATATCGTAAAAAACAAAGCAAAGCAAGTTTTAGACCTCAAGAGGACCATCCCTTTTTATCACTCTTATCTCTTCGTGTTACAAATATTATATTCGTAATACGAATGATATTATATCTAACTTTTCCCTATTAGGCAACCTTTTCTAGTAAAATTCACATTTTAGTAAGATTATAGATTCAAATCGCGCCAAAATAAGAATAACCGGTTTGCTAAAGCCGGTTAATAGACTATAAATCAGATTTCATATTCTCTAAAGTTGAGTCCGAAAATTTGTTTTAACTAGTCCTTGCTCGTAAAATATCGGTAAACTTGTGTCAAACCTCTTATTTAATCGCCCTGACAACCACAAACGAGCCTTCGCCATAACCTTCCTTAATCGGCTCAATTTCTTTAATTTCGTCTAGACCATGAAAAATCGTCTGCGAATAACTAAAGTCGTGAAAACCGGCTTGGCGTAAGTTTGCGGTTACTTCTCCCACCGTCCGGAAAGTGGCCGAACGGTAAAAATCACTTTCATCCTTATGCTGCTGATATATTTTTCCGATCGGGCTTTCCTTGTCAATGAAACCGACGATAAAAACAGCGCCGGATTTTAATACCCGGTATGCTTCTTGAAAAGATTTTTTAAGGTCGTCGACAAAACAAACCGTGGTTACCATTAAAGCCAAATCAAATTGGCAATCGTTGAAAGGAAGTTTTTCAGCGATCCCGTCGACCACTTCAAGCCCTCTTGTAGCGGCGATTTCTCTCATTTTTGCCGAGGGATCCACCCCGATTTTAATCCCCAAAGGCGCCGCGAACCGGCCGCTGCCGATCCCGATTTCCAAAGCATTATTAAACTCCGGCAACTGTTTTTTGATTGCAAAAAGTTCCGATTCAAACACCGGTTTATACTGATCGAACCATGCCTCGTACCGGTCATAGTAATTATCGAAAGGTTCGGTTTTCGCCATTTTAAAATGCGTTACCTCCCTAAAGTCAAGTCGTTTCCGGCATCGCTTTTTCGCTTTAATTTTATCACCCTGGGCGCGACGGACAAACAAAACACGATCAGTATAATTTCAAAAAGAATTAATAATAACGGTCCCGCATCTTCCGCTCCAAACAATCTCCCGGCCAAATTTAACCCGCCGCCCACAATCAAGGTGGTGATCGCCATAATCGCCATTGCTTTAACGGTGTCCCCTATTCCCAACTCCTTTAGTAAAACCGTAAAAGTAGCCACGCACGGAAAATAAAGCGTTAAGACTAAAACGGCGACGACCGTTTGAAAAGCGGACAAACCGATCGGTTCCAAAAGCGCAACCGCCGCGTCCTTTCTTAAAGCGCCGATTATTAACGCGGCCACCGTCTCCTGGGGAAGACCGAAGACGCCTTTAATAATAGGCGAAAACAAATCCCCAATCCAAACGATGACCCCCGCGCTATGCAAAAGATTAACAAAAAGAATGCCTCCCAACACATAGGGGATAGCCTCTTTCAGAAAACAGGAAACGCGCATCGTCAACTTTTTCAGTTGCAAAGTAAAATCGGGCAGGCGATAGGGCGGAATTTCCATCAACAGCGTGGGCGTGCTGCCACCCACCATTCTTTTTAAAACCATTCCCAATACGACCCAAACCGCAAATAAAGTGAGGAAAGTAAAAGCGAGATAAATACTCCCCCAGGCGCCGACCGCTTTAATGATTAAGGCGGTCTGGGCCATACACGGAATGGCGACGCAGGTCATAATCGCCGTAATAAACCGTTCCCTCCGGGTTTCCAGATTCCTGACCGCCAAAACCCCCGGCACGTTACAACCGCACGCCAGCAGCATCGGAATCACCGAATAGCCATGCAAGCCGAATTTGTGAAGCAGCCGATCAAGAATAACCGCAACCCGCGGCAAATAACCCAAATCTTCCAAAAACCCGAAAAAGGCATAAAAAAGAATGATATAAGGAAAGACAATCCCAAAGGCCACAAAGACCCCGGTGGTCAACACGCCCATAGCCCCTTCAAAAT
Organism: Bacillota bacterium; assembly: GCA_012735315.1. Classification (GTDB taxonomy): domain Bacteria; phylum Bacillota; class UBA4882; order UBA8346; family UBA8346; genus JAAYHS01. Next base: position 30,664 of record JAAYHS010000146.1, read on the forward strand.
CGATGCCGCCGGCGTTAATCTCGCCCAGCAGCAGTGAATGAATCAATCCTTTACCGCCCAGTAAACCGCTGAAATTGATCAGCAACGGCGCGTAAAATGCCTCGAAGAGTCCGGTGGTGAAATCGGTTATCAGCTCTCCAACGGAAACGATAATCTTAAAGACCAAAAACAACACGGCGACTGCCAGCGCCGGACCAAACCAGGGATGAATCGCCAAATCCTGCAAAGTTTCCATAAAAGTATGGCGGCGGCGGGACAGATTTAGAACTTCGGTCACAATCCGTCCGATCGTTTCCCATCTCTGCTCCGGCGACATTTTGGGCGGCATAACGGGGTTCGCCTCCGGGATTTTCGCTTGAACCGCCTTTAGTCCTTCACCGGTAACCCCGTTGGTCGGTATTACCGGAATCTTTAAAAACGCCTCCAACTTTTTATAATCAATCTTAATTCCCTTATGGGCGGCGTCGTCCCACATATTTAAAACCAAGATCATCGGTTTCCCAAATTCCATTAATTGCAGGGTCAAATTGAGATTCCGTTCCAGATTGGTGGCGTCAACCACATTAACCAACACATCCCCGGATTTAATCATTTCCACCGCTACTTTTTCCGCCTCGGCTTTGGGGTCTAATTGATAAGCGCCCGGAACGTCAATCACATCATACCTTTGGCCTTCGTATATCATTTGTCCCTTGGTATATTGGACCGTCGTTCCCGGGTAATTGGAGGTGGTGACCCTAATTCCGGTCAAATGACTAAAAATGGCGCTTTTACCCACGTTCGGATTTCCGATCAACAAGATATTCACGAAGGATCAACCTCCACTAAGATTCGCGAAGCCATGCCGAACCCGATCGCCACATCCGTATTCCCGATGGAAACAATGACCGGCCCGCCCGTGAAAAACCCGCTCTTTTTTTTGATTTTGGATCCCATTCTCACACCCAACGCCTCCAGCCTGGCGCGCATTCCCTTGCCTCCGCCAATCTCCAGGATTACCCCGGATTGGCCGTTTTTCATCGAACTAAGTACAGCTCTTCGCTTTGAAAGCAAAACTATTACCCTCCAGTAATTATGAAATTGAGAATCATTATCATTTATTTATTAATAAAATTTTAGCGTTGATCAACCGAATCAGAATTATTATCACATTCACGGCAAATTCCATATAATTCCATTTGATGATAGATAACGGAAAAACCATGATCTCGAGCCAATTTTTCTTGTAATTCTTCGATTTCCGGTTCAACTACTTCGATAATTTTCCCGCAGCGCATACAGACCAAGTGGTCATGATGATCATGATTGAAAAGATGTTCATAACGGACGATACCGTCGCTTAAACGCAATTCAATAGCCAATCCGCATTCGCACAATAACTTTAAGGTGCGATATACCGTAGCCAAACCAATTGCGGGATAATCTTGTTTCAAGGTATCATAAAGTTCTTCCGTGGAAACGTGATGCTCGGAATTTAAAAAAGCGTTGAGGATAATCTTGCGTTGGCTGGTGAGTTTTTGACCTTTATTATTCAAATGATTAATGAAAATGTCCAACTCTTTCTCGGTCCAAACCAAAACGATCCCAACTTTCTGAAATTGAAAATCATTATCATTTTAATTGTAACACTTTATGATTGAGTGTCAATAAAGAAAAAGACCGGAGCCGTAATTAAATCTTCCTGAAAGATTACAATTTTGGAAAACTTTCAGTAACTAACAGGATTTCTCTTAAAAGTTACGAATTTTATATAATTTGTCCATCGAAATGTTAAGCGCTCGCTGTAGCGCGCTACCTTCATTTTTTCATTATTTACTTGGATCAACCTGAAGCAAACAAGGTTGATTGCATCTTATGGCCTATCAAGGGGTGTCAAAGTGCCGACTCAACCAGTCAAAATACCGGTTCAAAAGTATTATAAGCTGTTGGCCACCTACCTCCGCCCCCACCGGCGTCAGGTCTTACTGTTGGCCGGGTGCATCTTTGGGAGTATCGGAAGCCAACTGGCCAACCCGCAGATCATGCGTTTCTTTCTGGACACCGCCATCAAAGGCGGGAGTCTGAAAGTATTACTCTGGGCCGCCTTCGCTTTTATCGGGGCCGCGGTCATTCAAGGCGTTTTTTCAATAGCCGCCACCTATCTGGGGGAGAATCTCGGCTGGACCGCCACCAACGCCCTGCGCAAGGATCTGCTGGCCCACTGTTTGGACCTGGACTTGTCCTTTCATAAACTGCACACGCCAGGAGAAATGATCGAACGAATCGGGGAAGACGTCAACGCGCTCGCCAACTTTTTCTCCCAATTCACCATCCGGGTATTGGGCAACGTCTTGATTATCGTCGGGGTTTTAGTCCTGCTCTATCTGGAAAATGTCTGGGTGGGTTTGGCGATCACCCTTTTTGTAATGATAACTTTGGCGACGATCCTCTACCTCCGCGGCCGGTCCTTGCCTTCTCAACGGGCCGCCCGCCAGGCTTCGGCGGAACTCTCGGGGTATATTGAAGAACGCCTTAGCGGAACCGAAGATATCAAAGCCAACGGCGCGGCGCCCTATGTGATGCGCGGATTCTTCAAATTTCAGCGGGACCGCAACGACAAGCAACTCTATGCCAACACCAGAGCCGCCCGGATCCGGATGGCCGCGGTCGGTCTCCATTATACGGGCATTATCTTGGCTCTGATATTCGGGGTTATTCTCGTCAGGAACGAACAAAGTTCCATTGGAACCGTTTACCTTTTCATTCTCTATACCGACTTGATTTTTCGGCCGGTTATGCAAATCACCCGCCAAATGGAAGATTTCCAGCATGCCGACGCCGGGATTCAGCGGATCCAAGAGCTTTTCCATCTTCATACCGTTATTCCGGACGGAAACGGTCCGCCACTGCCGCCGGGACCACTGAAGCTTCAATTGGAGCGGGTCGGATTCAGTTACGACGGGGATGACGAAAAAGTGTTGAATGACATCTCTTTCGATCTCCAAGCCGGTGAAACTCTAGGACTGTTAGGCCGGACCGGCAGCGGCAAAACAACGATCACCCGGCTCTTGACCAGGCTTTATGATTATCACTCCGGTTCAATCCGGATCGGCGGCATCGAACTGAAAGATACGAAGATGGCCGATCTCCGGCAACGGGTCGGCCTGGTGACTCAGGATGTGCAATTGTTTCACGCTTCGGTCCGGGACAATGTGACTTTCTTCAACAACGCCATACCGGACCGGCGGATTGAGGCTGTTTTTGAGGAATTGGGGCTCGGCCGGTGGCTTAAGTCGCTTCCCAACGGCCTAAATACGATACTTACGGGCGGAAAAGGACTTTCCGCCGGCGAAGCTCAGCTCCTAGCCCTTTCCCGGGTATTTTTAAGAGATCCCGGCTTGGTCATTATGGATGAAGCATCTTCCCGTTTGGATCCGGCTTCGGAAAAGTTGCTGGAAACGGCTATGAATCGACTTCTTTCAGGCAGGACCGGGATTATCGTCGCTCATCGTCTCAGTACCATTTTGAAAGTGGATAAAATTTTAATTCTGGAAAACGGCGCGGTTCTGGAATACGGCTACCGGGAACAGTTACTCCGGGATCCGCGCTCGGTCTTCAATCGTTTGCTGAAGATGGGGCTTGAGGAGGTGATGGTATGAAATGCTGGCAATATCTATTCTATCTAATTCGTTTTCGTCCGGGATTGTTCTTTTTGAATACCCTGATTCATACTCTCCTTTCCTTGGCGGAACTGGTTCCAGGACTGGTGATCCGGGAAACGCTCAACCGGCTTAGCGGTGTATCCTCGCATCAGTTCGGCGTCTGGTGGCTGATTGCCGCTATCGCCGGAGTAACGCTGGCCCGAGTCTGCTTAATGTTGAGCAACACCATTACCAACAGCCGCTTCCGGTTCGCCGGAGAATCGCTGCTGCGCAAAAATCTGCTCGCTCAAATTTTTCGCCATCCCGGCGCCAAGCCGCTCTCCGGCACGCCCGGCGAAGCGATCAGCCGGCTGATGGGTGACATCCGGGAAGCCATGATCAATCTGATTTGGATTAATGAGTTGATCGGCTTAACCATTTTTGCGGGATTCGGCTTTTGGATTATGGCTCGAATCGACCTCCGGATTACGCTGTTGATCGTAATTCCCCTGGTCATCGTAATTGCCATCGCCAATCTGGCCTCAAACCGGGTTATCTTGTACAGCCGGGCCAGACGTCATACCACCGGAGTGGTCACCGCGGCCATTGCCGAAATTTTCAGCGCGGTTCAGGCCATCAAAGTGGCGGCCGCCCAAAAGGAAGTCGCCGCTCACTTCGATCGTTTGAATGAAGCCCGGCGTAAAGCGATGGTAAAAGACAGGCTTTTCAATGAGATCGAAAATTCCGTTTTTCAAAACGCGACCAACCTGGGAACCGGAATAATCCTGCTTTTAGCCGGCGGGGCGATCCGTTCCGGCTCTTTCTCGGTCGGTGATTTTTCACTGTTTGTCTTTTATCTGAGCCGCCTAACCGACTTAACTGCGATGTTCGGGATCTTCATCGCTTACTATAAGCAAACCACGGTCTCGCTGGAGCGCCTCCTGGCCTTGATTCACAACGCCAAACCCGAGATCATGGTCGAATACGGGCCGATTTATAGCCGGGATCCTCTCCCGGAGGTGCCCCAAGTCGTCAAGCAAGAATCCGACCGCTTGGTTCGTTTGGAAGTCAAAGGTTTGACTTACCGTTTCCCCGATTCCAACCGGGGTATTTTCGATATTAATCTGACGCTCGATAAGGGTTCGTTTACCGTCATCACCGGACGGATCGGCTCCGGGAAAACCACCTTGCTCCGGGTCTTGCTCGGCCTGCTCCCCAAAGAAAACGGCGTAATTTTATGGAACGGCGTTCCGGTAGCCGATCCGGGCAGTTTCTTCGTTCCGCCCCGCTCCGCTTATACGCCTCAAACACCGCACCTATTCAGCGAAAGCCTGCGCGACAACATCTTGATGGGCATCAACGCCGCTGAAGCGGAGCTTGAAGCGGCAATCAAAGCGGCGGTCTTGGAGGATGACGTGGCGGCGATGAAAACCGGCTTGGATACCTTGGTCGGCCCTCGCGGGGTTCGTCTCTCCGGCGGCCAGGTACAACGCTCCGCCGCCGCCAGAATGTTCGTCCGCCGGCCGGAACTATTGGTCTTCGACGATCTCTCCAGCGCCCTCGATGTCGATACCGAAAAAATCCTTTGGGATCGGCTCTTCGAGCAACAGGAAGCCACTTGCCTGGTGGTTTCTCACCGTCGCCCGGCCCTGCGCCGCGCCGACCAAATTATCGTCCTCAAAGACGGTAAAATCGAAGCTGTCGGCGCCTTGGACGAGTTGTTGGAGACTTGTGAGGAGATGCGCCGCTTATGGCGAATGAGTGATTGGGAAAAAAAGGAGATTGAGCAGGATCGTTAAAGGGGAATAACCGTGGTTATCGTCGAAGTTGAAAGCCCCTCGAGATGACCGCTCCTTCATCGAGTCCAGGATATCGAAGCGCATTTTACGATAGCCGAGGCTCCGGAATGAAATCTCCTCGTTCCTTTGCACGGTACCGCTCCAATTAACGGCCACCGTATTTTTCATTCCGAAGCCTCCTCCGCTATGTTCCACATTCAACCTATCAAAATTGATCTCAATTCGGCTAGCAGAATAAATCCATACCTTCACAAGCCGATGAATCCGGTTTCTTAAAAGGGCATCCCCCGCAGCATCCGGCACAAGGTCCGCAACCGGATTCGTTGCGGATCGCGCGTAAAACGCTCCAAACGGTAATTCCTATTATAAAAATGATTACTCCCGACATTATCAACCATGCTTTCATTTCGGCGCCTCCTTCGTAAATTAATCAATCGGCACTCACTTTTTCATTTCAGATTTTTCAGATTCGACGGCAACTGTTTTTCCTCAGCCATGGCCGGATACCGAGCGCCAACAATTTGATCGAATTACCTTACGAAAATCACCGGGAACACCGGGGGGTTCACTGATTAACTCCCCAGTGTTTCGGTTTGGGAAGTCATTCTTCCCGAAAAATTATTGTGCGACCCCATCCAGCGGAAGATCCAGATGATGCCGGTAAGCAGTAGTAGCGGGATCAGGATCCAGACCAGTTGATGGCCGATGGTGATTTGATAAAACAACGTTGCCACGATCCAAGCCAAGACGGTTAAATATCCGATGGCCAGCCAGCCGTATCCCGGGCCCATCTCTCGCAGAACCGCTCCCAGAGCGGCTACGCACGGGAAATAAATCAAGATGAATAACAGATAGGCATAGGCCTGAAGCGGTCCGCGCTTGAAGTAACGTTGCATCGCGGTATAAACTTGTTCATCCGCTCCCACTTCCTCGGCTACGGCTTCCTGGTCGGAGCCGACTATTCCTAAACCCAAAGGGTCCTTCAATCC
>JAAYHS010000147.1 GCA_012735315.1 Bacillota bacterium
CATCCGGCGTTACCACGAAAGGTTGATATTTCTTATCGGCCCTTACTTTACAGACAGCCGCTTCCATGAGGCCGTCTCCCACTGCCGTAACCCGGTAACTGCTATCCCTGGGGATATATACCGTAGTCGGTTTGCCGGAAAACACATCTTTCCTGTCGCCCAGTCCCCGAAAGTTCTCGCCTTCGCATCTTACGTCACATTCCCCGGAAAGGATCACCAACCCGATCTCAAAGGGACCGGATTCTAGTTCCACCTCTTCCCCTCGCTTCAATCTGATCAACCCGAAATTAATCAGTTTTAAAGCCGTGTCATCCTTGATTATGTCGAAATACCCGTGCTTATCCTGAAATCCGTAGAAATGCCTGTTCATCTAATGTTCAGCCCCCAAGCTACGCTGTGTTTTAATTACGGTTTAGATAACTGGTTCTTAAAAATTCCAATCCACCATAATAGTAATATTTGCCTCACCGGAAGTCAACCACCATTTCCGGAAAGCGTTTCGTCCTCGCGCTGCAGCGGCATATTCACCCCCAAACGGTTCCGATCATGACTTGCCCTCCAATGCGATGCTTCGTCCGAAGATATTCCTTGAACCCGCCCGGATTAGATGTTAAAATTATGAAAGAGTTTCTAAAAGAGGAGGATTTATAGTGATGAGCGGTTGGAAATCTTTTTGCGATAAGATTAAGCTTGACCAAATCAATCTCGAGCAACTCAGAGAACTGGCCCGGTCCAAATTTCAGGAATACCAAGTCTACCCCGATTCGATTCAGTCCGCCGCCGGTTCCTTATTTTTGATAGCCCGGGACAACAGGGAGAAGTTTTTGATCATTTTGAGCCAAGAGGCTTTTCCGGCCAAGTTTGAAGGCGTGGAGGTCCCCCTTGCTAACGGAAAGGCCAAAAAATGCGGTTTAACTATTCAAAACTGCGACGCCCTTCGCGAAATCTTTCCTTATACAATACCGAAAAACCACCGCGGCCTTCCGATCACCATCGGCCTCGGCGACCGGCTCGGTCTGGCCTCTTCCGGCCATATCCGCTTGATCAAGGATTTGCCGGTCTTCCCGATCCTGGCTCAGCAATCCATCAGAGAACTGAATCTGACCGGAAGGACTTACCCGGAGGTTTTGGCCGCCGCTTCCTGGGCTGTTTTTCAGGAAGGTTACACCAAAGGATTCGGCGCCGACGGCGACCATCTCAAGACCGCCGAGGAAGTGAAAATGGCGTTGGACTGCGGTTATACCATGATCACCCTCGACTGTTCCGAACATATCGACAATCAAGCGGCCGCGCTCTCCGAAACAGAAATCAACGAACGCTATCAACAATTGCCGCCGGCGGTCCGCTCCAATCTGGAAGCAAAATACCTGGGAAAAACCATCGACCTGAAAGGCGTTTCCCTGACCTTCAACCAAGCGGATTTCCAAAAGATCGTTCTCGTTTACCGGAAAGCGATCGACTACACCATCGATTTATATAATAATCTCATCAAGAATTACAGCCGCAAAATCGATTTTGAGATGTCCATCGACGAGACTCTCACCTCCACTTCGCCGGAATCTCACTACTTCGTGGCCGCGGAACTGATCGACGCCGGCTTGGAAATCACCAGTCTGGCCCCGCGTTTCTGCGGCGAGTTTCAGAAAGGCATCGATTACATCGGCGACCAACGGCAATTCACCGAAGAATTTAAAGCCCACGTTAAAATCGCGGAGCACTTCGGCTACAAAATCAGCGTCCATTCCGGCAGCGACAAATTCGCCGTCTTCCCGATCATCGGCAAGGAAACCGGTGCCAAATACCACTTGAAGACCGCCGGCACCAACTGGCTGGAAGCGGTGCGGGTAATCGCTCTCAAAAATCCGGCCCTCTACCGGAAAATGCATCAATTCGCCCTCGAGCATCTGGCTGAAGCTAAGAAATATTACCACATCAGCGCCGATCCGGCCAGAGTCCCGGATATCAACAAAATGAGCGACGCCGAACTCCCCGGCCTGATGGATCAGGACGATTCCCGTCAAGTGCTGCATATCACTTACGGTTTGATTTTACAAGCCAAAAACCCGGA
>JAAYHS010000148.1 GCA_012735315.1 Bacillota bacterium
TACCGCAGTTATTACAGCAACCAAAAAGAGAGCGGCAATCAGTTTAAATCGCTTAATTAAGACCATAAACAATTCCCAAAGATCAATTTCTTCATAGCCTTCGCTGTGTCCGTCGGCCAAACTTAATCCCACCTTTCGTTACTTAAATCAAAAAAAGAACTATTTTGAAATATTAGTTACGACTGAAGAAAAAGCTGTCGGGACTCTAACCGGTGATACGTTACCACAGTACCAATACCATACCGCTCTTATGTAAGCTTAAAAGTAAATATCCTTTGTTACCAGTTGAACATTATAGATACTTTTAGAATCCATTTTTCAATTCTTTCTCTAATATATCAGCTATCCTCTTACTTGCAAATCCATCACCATAGGGATTAATCGCTTGACTCATTTTTTGATATTCCACCTTATCTTCTAGCAGCAATTTACAGCTTTCATAAATAAACTCTTCATTTGTTCCTACAAGTTTTAATGTCCCTGCTTCTATTCCTTCTGGCCTTTCTGTAGTATCACGCATTACTAAAACAGGCTTACCCAAACTAGGAGCTTCTTCTTGAATACCTCCACTATCGGTTAGTATGAAATATGATCTCGCAAGAAAGTTATGAAAATCCAGTACATCTAAAGGTTCAATTATTTTTATCCGATCACAATCTCCTAAAATCTCACTAGCTGTTTCTCTTACAACAGGATTCTTATGAATTGGATATATTGCTTTTACATCAGGAAACTCATCAACGATTCGTTTTATTGCTTTGAACATATTTTGCATAGGTTCCCCAAGATTCTCTCTTCTATGGGCCGTTATCAAGATTAACCTACTTTCTGAAGCCCATTTTAAATGTTCATGTTCATAATTTTTCCTTACTGTAGTTTTAAGAGCATCAATTGCTGTATTTCCTGTAACATAAATACTTGAAGGATCTTTTCCTTCATTTATAAGATTTTCTTTTGACTTTTTTGTTGGTGCAAAATGATATTTTGCAACTATCCCGACTGCTTGTCGATTAAATTCCTCTGGATATGGGGAAAATATATCATATGTTCTAAGTCCAGCCTCCACATGTCCAACGGGTATGCGTAAATAAAAACAAGCTAAAGCTGAAGCAAATGTTGTTGACGTATCACCATGGACTAATACTATATCCGGTTTAACTTCTTCTAATACTTCTTTCATTTTTTTAAGAACATTAGTCGTCACATCAAATAACGTCTGTTTTACTTTCATAATCGAAAGGTCATAATCTGGTTTAATATTAAACACATCAAGTACTTGGTCTAACATCTCTCTATGTTGACCTGTAACACAAACAAACGTATCAAAACCTTTTCGGGCTTTTAGTTCCTTCACTAAAGGACACATTTTTATTGCTTCTGGTCTTGTCCCAAATACGACTAATATTTTTTTCACTTTTCAATTTACCCTCTCTTATCCATATTTACAATCGCCTTGACCCCCTAATTCCGGAGATTATGCCACAAGTACTTGAGGTTTTATAGAATTACTTATAATAGCCTGGTAATACCTTTCAGGAGCCATGTTATTCAAACTCCCATGGCGACGGCGCTGGTTATAATACTCCATGTACACGAGACTTGTTTATAAGCTTCCGCGTAAGTATTAAATTGATGCCTGCTGTAGCAATCATCTTCAAGAATCGAATGAAAGGCTTCAATATGCGCATTTAAATTTGGTGTTCCAACAGGGATCCTTTCATGTGTTAAGTTTCTAGCATGTTCGTACTTTTTTTCCAATTGGATTAGGGGCTAAATAGCAATCACTTCATAATTTACAAGTCAATGGCATAAACATGAATATACTTTTGATAATCTCGTCTAGTTACCTCTACGATATACCTTTTTAAACTCATCAAATAAATTGAAATAAATTAATATAGCTTTCGCTGCATTCCGTATCTTTTTTTTTAATCTAATAACTAATTTTTCTTTACAATACTTATTCATAAGCTTTCCAAAATCATAAGAAGCTATTTCAGAGAAAAATTTCTCTCTGTTGGAATTAATTGTCATGGATTTCAGCATGGCAGGATTATATCTTATCGCCTCATTAAAATTCACTTGTTTACATTCCATTTTATCTTTTAATTCATCAAAAATATTTTCTCCTTTTACTGAATGTATTAATACTAATGAAACCCCTTTATCATCATTAAACGCTGGTTCTATACTTTGTATTCCCCAAAAATCAGCTAAAGTTATATCCGCTTCTCTGAAGGCAGTTTTAAATGGACAAGCATAACAAGAAGGCCTTAAATATAAATTATTGTTAAACCCCACCAAATATAAATCATCGTTAATCGTCTTACTATATTGGGTACCGTTTTCATATTGTAAATATAAAGAATAGTTTCTCCATCCTTTGGTTTTACTTCTAAAACTGACTTTTGTTGCCTTTGCCCCTGCCTTTTGCTCTTTCCATGTTAAATATTTCCTCCAAACCATTGGGCTAGGAACACCATGGCAAATTAAATCTTGACATAATAAATTATTATAATTTTGCCCGAGATATTTTTTCAACCCTGAAATTTGACATGGGGTTCCACTGAAGAAAACATATCTTCCCCTATCCAAAAATTCTTTTGCCTGTTTAAATGTATGTCCAATACTACTCTGAACGTATTTTGAACCTCTCATTTTACCGATTTCTTCTTTATTTTCTATATAGCTGTGCTGTATTACAAAATTATCAGTAAAAACAGCGCCAAACACAACACCGCCCTTACTAATTACATTCTCTGCAAGTAACGAAAATATCCCACCCGAAGAACTTTTTTGTCGAATTGAACTATTTTTGTTTATGCAAGCGTAAGCCTTTATATTCCATTGTCGTACTGTTGTTCTATTTTTTGTAGGACATACCATAATACACGAACCACATTTTACGCATTTTGAATAATCGACCTCTGGATAATAAAAACCCTCACTGTCAGGCTCCATGGTAATACAATCCCTTGAACATATATTAAAACAAGCATAGCAACCTGTACATTCTTTTTTATTATGGATAAAAATCATAAAACCATCCCTTCAGAAACCTTATCCCTTTTTTATTTTACCTAAAACTTTTTCCATCGGCCTTTTAATTAATCCCTTTTCATAGTCGTTCAAACCAAAAAGCCAAACCGAAATAAAGTATAATACTACATATATCATCCCACTTACAATAAAGGCTACGAAATCAAAAAGGTTTACCAAGGAGTGGATCAAAAACCCCATAGCCGTAGACAATAATAATGCGGGTCCCAATTTAACTATCTGATGCCAAAAATATTTCATATTGAGTCCAACTCTGTAATAATAATACCAATTCATAACCATTACATTACCAAGCAATAGGGAAATTCCTGTCCCTAATGCGGCTCCTACCCCACCATACAATTTAGTTAATGGTATACTTACTATAATGTTTGCTATTGCTATGAAAAAATAAACTAAAGAACGAAATTGATGAATGTTTTTTGCTTTTTGAATTTCAATTCCTATATTTTGAAAGAGCGGTATTGTCACAGGAATAATAAGAAGAAGCCCTATAGTATATGCTTCCATATAGTTTGGACCTGCCCATAAATAGATAAACGGCTTGCCCCAAAAAATAAAACCAGTTAAAATCAAAGCTAAAATAAGAAACTGAATCCTTCCTACTTTTGTAAAAAGATAGGTTAATTCATTGTTGTCGTTTCGCTCGGTAACAATTCTGTTAACCCGTGGAATAAATACGTTGGAAACTGCAACAGAAAATGAAATATAGCATGTATTTATTTGAGCAGCCAAACTATAGATGGCAACTGCGATCGTGCCTTTATACCGTCCTATGATAAATTTGTCCACATTCCAATTTATCTGATCAATGATCATATTTAAAAATAAATATGAAGAAAATATGCCAATATCTTTCAGTAATAGTAAGTTAAAATTTGAAAATGTAAATTTCATCTTTAGGCTTTTAAAACAAAATACCATGTTTATTATGCTTGCAATAATATGCAAAATACTTGTTGCTATTACCATACCTATGGACCCATAACCCATTAATAAAACCGGTAATATTACAAACGGATCCACTATAAGCTTAAATAATTCTACTGTTTTTTGGAATACAAAACGTTCATTCGCGGTTATATATGAACTAAATACACTAAAAGGCAATGAAATTGCTAAATTTAGTGTCATAATTAACATCAATATTTTAGCTTTATGAACTTCATTTGTCGTAATCTTGTCTCCAAGCACTTTATTTATATTTAAAATTAATATTATCCCAGCTATTAAGGCAACAACCCCAATTATTATAAAAACAGCAAGATACATTCCGTTTAATTTGGCGATATCGGATTCATCATTTTTAGTTTTGTATAAAGAAAAATACCTCACATAAGCACTAGCTAAACCAAAATTTAGTAGTCCTAAATAGCTAATAACAGAAGAAACCAAATTATAAAGACCATACTCGCTTTGCCCCAAAAGACGAAGCATAATTGGAGTGAAAAAAAGTAATATAGTGTATTTAATACCTATAGAAATATAAGATAAAATTGCCCCTGCCTTCAGCTGATTGATTTTCATATAATTCCTCGTCTTTCAATGTCAAACATATTATTCGTATTTCAAATTAATTTATTTTGGAGTATTAGATAATTTAGATAACAAATTTATTACTCGTGCTTCCTCCTTTTCTATCTCCTTCAGTCTTTCTTTAATTTGTGCTGATACCATCTCTTTATTAGATAACAACTCAAGGGTCACGTTTTTTAGCTTTTTCCCTATATCAGCTATTGGTATATTCCATTTAGAACTGCCGTAAATATAACTTGTCATTCCTGTTCCTTTAAGACTGTATGTAATAAATATCGTTGGGATCCCCTCACATATGGCATTAATAGCACAATGCATTCTTGCAGCAATCACTATATCACATGTTTGAAGAAATCTTTTAATCTTTATAAACCCACTACAACCCTCTAATAAATGTATTGAGTGTTCTTCATTTTTAAAATCTAGAAGACTACTATAGATATCCTTTAGGAATATTAAATCATTATCCATTTGTGAAAATGGACTTAAAACATGCGGCACTAGTACTAATTCGACATTTGGAATTGTTAATAAGTCCTTAACACTATTTATTATTTGTTCTTTTAGTTGATTGTCATTTACACCTACTTGCTCTTTTACCGACAACGGACTAAGATTCAAAGCTACTCTGACCTTACTTTTATTTTTACTCAAATCGTTTCTAATCCCGGACGAATCTCGAACATAAAATGCCGGATCCGGTATAATCTGTATGTTGTTTGTAATATTATTTTCTTTTAAATATTTGTATGTCATTTCTTCTCTGCAGAATATTTGATCAACATCTTTTAAATGATTAAAATAATACTCCTTAACTTGTTTTTTTTCTCCAAAAGGCCCAATTGATGCTCCCCAAATAACTAAAGGTATATTTTTTAGAACAGATTTCCCAAAATCGACAATGGGGCTATATGCCTGTTCTTTACCCTGATCCAAAATACACTTTGGTATAGTATAGATATCTCCTCCGATTGAAAAGACCATGTCGCATTCTTTAGCGACAGCTTTCGCATTCCAGATTGACAAACGTTTTTTTGATGAAATAATACTTAGAAATTTATTAACAATATGTCTCAACAACTTTAGTTTGTGAATTGGTACCTTCTTACAAAGAATATCTAAGTCTTGTACTATAAATGAATCTTCGCATGGACGATATGTATATAAAATGACTTTACTGTTAGGCCATGTTTTTTTGATTAGTCTGTACGTTCCCCTAACAATTGCTTCACAGCCGAAATTATATAACCCATAGATACCAAATAACCCGATAGTAAACTGTTTATTCACTTCACTACCTCTTTTTCAAGTTTATTTTATAAACTATCCCAGTTACCCAAAATTTTCCTAGCCATGTATTCGGGTTTAAGCTGCTCCGA
>JAAYHS010000149.1 GCA_012735315.1 Bacillota bacterium
ACCGGAGCGTTAGGAGCGGGAGTTGGCAGCGCTTTAGGCAAAACTGCTTGGGGCGCAGCATTGGCAGAATCTTCCGCTATTGGATTTAACGCTGTTAGTGGCGCTATTGCTGGTGGAATAACCGGCGAGTTGTTTGGGGAAGGATTTGGTAAAGGAGCGGTCTATGGTGCTGTAGGAGGGGCGATTTCTTACGGCGTAGATACGCGTTTAGGGGGATATGCCAGCAAAAACACGTTTAATAAATTAATGGTTAACGGATTAAAAGGCGGGCACAATGGTTTAGTGCGTGGCGGGGATTTCGTTGAAGGGTTCGCGTATGGATTTGCTTATGGGGCGGCGAATGAGTATATAAGTAGGAGGTTGCCGTTGCCTACTTCAGGTTATGAACCGGAATATGATAGACAAAAGTGGGGAAAGTACTGCTCGTCAACAAATTGTTACGCATATGCTTTAGATTTACAATTCGATTTACTTACAGAGGAGCCTTTTCCAAAACATCCTCATTATCGTTCATATCTTAACGCAAATTACGACTCTAATTCTAATGAATTTGGAATGCAACCGGGACATTATGTTCTAGATGAACGAATTGAACCAATTGATTATCAAGATATTAAGATGGTATCTGAAAAAATAATTCGTTTAGTAAAAATGGATGCAGAAAAACTTGGTTGGGAGTTTGGTGAAATAGGTGAATACCAAAAGGCATCGGAAAATGCTTATAAGGTTGCGTTAGTAATTTCAACTGGGGAAGATAAAGGTTTTCATTGGTATAGGCAAGATCGGAACGGTTTATGGTCCCATAAACAAGGTCCTTTGGCAGTTATTAATAAGGATGAAAGTGGTAATCTTATATATAATCCTCGGTTGTGTGATAGAGGTATCTATGATTACTTTGTTGGATATTTTTATGTTAAAAAACCAATAAAGGAGTAATAAATATGCTTTTGAAATCAAAGACAAAGAAGTTACTTCAACTGATTTTCATTATTGTAATAATTTTTTCATGTGGAATTTACGCTTGTTCAGAGGAAAAGACTAAAAATACCATGCGGTCTTTGAAGTTAAAAGATTTTGATTTCTTAAGGCGTGAAATGACTTATAAAGAAGTCTTCCAAAAAATTGGCATGCCTGATGTTATTGATGAATCAGATCAGGATTGTTTAACAGCTGAATATTTTTTACGTGATGGTTCAACTCTCCAATTGATTTTTTCAAAACAAGATATGATGGTTGTAATTGCATATTTAGTAAAATCAGATGGAGAAACAGCGCTTTATCCCATAAAAAGAAAAATTCCTTTAGAGTTAAAAGATTTTGAATTTTTAAAGAAAGGAATAGATTATTGGGAAATAGTTAGTAAAGTAGGAAGAGCAGATGCTCCATACGGTTCAAGCTTTTTTGGAGTCAAGTATATTTTAAAGGATGGTTCTACTTTGTTTTTGTATTTTGGACATTACGGAACGAAATTATTACATGCAAGAGTTGAAAAATTAAATGGTGAAAAAATTATTATTGTTAATTATGATGAGTAAACCTGCTGCTGTTGTTGGTTTTCAAAAAAATTCATTTTCAACAATAGGTCAAACTTGAGCTTAACTTTCAAAGTTAAGCTCAAGTTTTTAAAACGCAACTCACCCCGCGTTAACCTGTTGTCGACTTCAAAAAGTCCATCTATGCAAAAAATCGGTCAAAAAAAGAGCTTAACCCAATAAGTTAAGCTCAAATTTTGTCTAAATGCGACTCACCCCGCGATGGTGAGTGCTAAAAGTCACATTAGTTCAGCCCCTCTCTGCCCGGAAGCA
>JAAYHS010000021.1 GCA_012735315.1 Bacillota bacterium
CGGGAAGCGCAGTTGCAGAAGATCCCGTATATGCTGGTGGTCGGCGAACGGGAGGCCGCCGAAGGGACGGTGGCGGTCCGGGCCAGGAAAGAAGGGGATCTGGGCCCGCGGAAGTTGGAAGAGGTTGCCGAGAGAATTTTGGAGGAGATCAAGGAACGGAAATAGGTTGTTGTTGCGATCCTCCGCTCGTGGAGCGGGGGATTTTTTGTTGGGTCAATCATAAAACCACTGTCTGAACCAGGATTAGTCATGATTAAACGGATTTTCAGGATTTGAGGGTTGGTATCTCGGGTTAAACCCTTTATCCCTCTTTTTTTATATTTCTTAAAATTCGGATTTTCAGGATTTGACGGTTGGTGCTGGAGGTTAAAGCTATTGGGCCATTTACTACTTTGCTTTTTTTGATCAGGGTGTGTGGTCAGGACGGCTTGTTCATGTTTGTAGCATGAATGATAATGTTTACTCATAATCAATTGGCAGGGGAAAATGGGTTTTCGTGGAATTTATAGCTAACGGTGTTTGACATGAAGGTTGCGAAGGAGATCCGAGAGTAGCGAGTGGATGGAAGGTGAATATATGAATTACCGGTCCGTTAATTTCAGAAAATCGAATAATCTTTTAAAGATACTAGTGATATTTACCGTCATCATTTCCCTTTTTAACGACGACTACCGTGGCGGCCGCGTCCGATCTGGACAAATTTGAAAAAGCGGCCACAACCGAAAAAACCAAAGAACAGGCGGATAAGGCAAATGATGATGACGACGATGACGATAGTTTCTTATTTAATGTTTTTGAAGCTATCTTTTGGACGATTTCAATGATATATGAAGGAAGTAGAATGAGCTTGGCCCGGATTGAAGGGGATGAGGGGACTGATGCAGAGGTTGAGATTCGCCGGACCGGCGAGGCGACTTTGCCGTTTTTTCAGTATGATCATCGCTATTTAAGAGTTAATTCGGATATTGACGCCAGGGATAACGGTCTGGAGATCGGTTACGGGCCTTATGCTTTCAGTTGACGCCATACCAAATTTAGCGAAGAGGACCCCAAAGATGAATTGACTTTGATCCAATATCATCTTTTGGCACGGATTTCAAGAACCGGTTTCGCTGAATATGGATTAGGGCTCGGGAGTTTGGTGATACGAGGGAATGATGATCATTCCGGTTTTTCGCTTACTTTTCCAGTCGAGCTCTATCCCAAAGATTCTTTCGGGGTCCGGTTTAGGCCTACTTTTAGTTGGATTAAGGGCAACTCGATCGATGAATATGACCTGTCGCTGGTTTATACGATAAGATATGCCTCGATCCAGTTGGGGTACAGGTTCTTAGAGGCGAACGGCGAGCAGCTTAACGGATCGTATCTTGGGTATGCGGCGCATTATTAGGATGGTTTAGTTCCCGGTTGCCAGTTGATTAAATATAATGGTCTTCTGCTTGTGAAGCGGAGGATTTTTTAAGACAACCATAAAAACACCGTCTGAACCAGGATTAGTCGGGATTAAACGGATTTTCAGGATTTGAGGGTTGGTGCCTGGGGTTAAACTTGTGAGCCTGTTTTATTACACGTTACTCTTTTGGGGGCAGGCGCGGGTAGTCGGTGAGGAGTTGATCCGGCGGCAAATGACTTTTGACCACAAAATTCACTAAAATTACTTACATGTCAACATATGGTTTTACAACAGTATTAGGTTTATTTTTGAAGGAAAAACAGGGTTTATATGGAATTAAATAACTAGTTGGGCTTGCAATGGGAAGGATGGTTTTGATGAATAAACTGCAAAAGCAATATTTTGAGATCAAAACCGCGTTGGGGGCGCGTCCTACGAGGACGGAGATGTATCTGAGATTGGGGAAGAAGTTTGATAAGTATCTGCGTTGGGGATGGTTGAGTTTCCTTAGGGAGCTTGGGGAGTTGGCTCCGGAGGAAGAGCGGTTTATAGGGACTGCAGCGGAAGAGTTTTTGATCGAGCTTGAGAAGACCGTGTTTGACAAGGCTTATAAGATCCCGACGGTGCTTTCGTTTGTGACCGGTAATGGGGTGCGCGATTCGGTTCATTTGACTGATATCGGGCGGAGTATGAGCGATTTTTATCATGAGTCCGAGGAACACCAACTGGACCTTCAGGATAAGAGTAACCGGAATTGGCGGTACTGGGATATCAATGAATTTACAGCTTTAGCCAGGAAGAATCCTGTGAAGTACCTCGCGAAGAGCCGGTTTTTTCATTATGATAAACATTGCCAGTTGTTACAGTTGGACCGGTGCTTAAACGGCTATTTGGATTTCGGATGAACAAGACTTGGGCTTGATTGGGCTTTGCGAAGGAAAAGACGTTGGTCTGATTGCCATGAAAGCATTGGCCGGGGGGTTGATTTCCGATGCCCGGGCCGCCTTCGCCTTTCTCAGACAATATCAAAATGTGGCGCCGATTTGGGGTTTACAAGCGGAAGCGGAATTGGACGAATTTCTCGCCTATGAGCAAGCGCCGCCGGTTTTGGATGAAGCGATGTGGGAAATAATCAAACAATACCGCGCCGAATTGAGTGGTGAATTTTGTAGAGGTTGCGGTTATTGCCTTCCTTGTCCCGCGGAGATCCCGATACCGATGGCCTCAAGAATGTCGTTTATATTGAAACGGTCGTTTTTTCAGAAATATTTAAGCGAAGATTGGCGCCGGAAGATGGAATTAATCGAAGAATGCATTAATTGCGGTCATTGCCGTGAACATTGTCCCTATGAGCTGGATCCGCCGCGGCTTTTAAAGAAAAATCTCCAAGATTATCGGGAGTTTTACCAAAAGTATCTTAAAAATAAAGCCTGATCTTCAAAAAGATGATTGGAATTCGGCTAAATTATAGCCTGAACTTTCTTTAGTAGTCGCCCAATCCGGCAAATCGCGGCACATTAAAGGATGATACTGAGGAAAGCGAGCGATCTCCGCCGGGGGTTAAAAACCCCCGGCTGTGTATAAATAAATCATCTCCAAAAGTTAGTCCCAAAAAGGTTTTTGAGCGACAAAACAAACTCCCAGAATATCCGGGCCGGTGTGAGCCCCGATTACCGGAGATAATTGGACCAAAGGAACGGGGCGTCCGGTAATTTCCTCCAACTGTTTAGCGTAGCTTTCGGCTTCCTCCTTATTATCGCCATAATGCAATCCGACTTGTTCCAGACCATAAGCGTCGATATCCTTTTTAAACAATTCCAGGACGCGGTTCTTGGCATTTTTTAAAGTCCGGACCTTTTCGAAAGTAGTCATGATGCCGCGGTTGTCAAACCAAACGATCGGTTTGATCTGGATCATTGACCCGATCAGAGCTTGCGCGCCGTTAAGCCTGCCGCCTTCATATAAATAACGGAGCGATTCGACCACGAAATAGATCCTGGTTCGTTTACGCATCTCTTCTAAATGGGCCGCGATTTGCTCCCGGCTTTCTCCGGCGGCAGCCAATTCAACCGCTTTTAAAGCCATGGCGCCCTGGTTAAAACCGCTTTGATAAGAATCAATAATGGATATTTTATCGGTGTTCAGCATTTCTTTTGCTAAATTGGCGGAATTAAAGGTTCCGGAGATGCCGCTGGAGATTGTTACACAGATCACTTCATCCCCGGATTCGATCGCCGAACGAAACGTTTCTAAAAAAGAATTGGGATCCGGCTGCGAAGTGGTAAATTTGGCGCCGGCCCGTTGCCTGCTGTAGAATTCTCCGTATGAGAGTTCCAGCATTTCTTTTTTCATGTTGTCGCCTTCCCTGATATATAAAGGAACGGGACTGATACCATATTTATGATATTCTTCAATTGTTAATGCAGAGGTGGTGTCGGTGACGACTTTTATCATTAAAAAGACCTCCGTTTTATTAGTCTCTATTGCCAATATTTCTTTACTATATTCCTCTTTAATTCATTTCTTCCTGTCGGCGGCGTTATTTTTTTATCGATTTCAATCATTTTTACCGGTATTGCTTTATTACGTTACAAAACTTGAAGCGCGACAATGCGGGTTTTTAAAATAACCAAAATTTGAAAAAATTTTTTGAAAAATAATCCGGATTAATAAAAGGGTCTTTTTCGGATATGCCGAATCTTTACATTTGAGGAAAACGCATTTTAAACGCGGGATTTTCGTAAACATTCAGCAACTATGTGAATAATAACTTTTTAAGCTTTAAGGTTGTTAATAAACAAAGGAATTTCCAATGCGGACGGATCTTGTCCGGGAAATAACCCCGGAAGAAAAGGAGTTACAAAAGAAACTGGGCGAGTTGGCGGCGTTGGAAGCGGAATTGGCGCAACGCGAGTTGGATTTGGTTACCTTTCAAGCCGAATTAGCCGCCTTTCGAAACCGGTACCTTCAAACGCTGGGCAAGCTTTACGCGGAACTGGATGCTATTTTAGCGGAAATTGCCGCTCTTCGGGCCCGGAAAAAACCGCCCGGTCATCAAGCTTGGCAAAAAGCCGAGCAAGCATGGTCTAAAGCTCAAGAGTCAGCCAAAGCCGCAAACGAAATTAACGAAATTAAGACTAAATCAAAAAACTTTAAACCTACGTCACGCTTGAAACAAATTTATCGGGAGATCGCCAAGAACTTTCATCCCGATCTCGCCGCTAACGATGAGGAACGGAATCATTATCAACAACTGATGGCTGAGGCCAATCAAGCTTACCGAAACGGAGACGAACAACTTTTAGAAAAAATCCTCCTCCAAGCCATACATAGTCCTCAAGCGGTTAAGGGTGTCGGAACCGGAGTTGATTTGATCAGAGTTATTCGAAAGATTGCCGCCGTTCAAGAAAGGTTGAAGCAAATTACGGCTGAAATCGCCGCCTTAAAAGGATCATCCCTTTATAAACTCAAAACTAATTATGAAACGATGAAACGGAAAGGGATCGATCTTTTGGCGGAGATGGCCGGTTATTTAAACCGCAAAATTGCGGAAGCGCTGGTCCGGCTAAAGCGATTAAAAAGAGGTTGTCCGTTGTAATAGCCGGCGTTCCTTAATTTTCAGCGGGTAACGGGGACATCTTGACAAGGAGGAAAACTGGTAGCGGGGTGTTTGAAGACGGATCATAAAACCATAAAAAAAGCCGACTCCCTGCTGGTAATGGAGAATCGGGAGTTGACCGAATATTCATCCGAAATCTACCGCCGCGGATTAAAAGTAATTAAGGAGTTAGAAAAAGAAAGAATAATCTCTTTTCCCGATCCCGAGTTGGACGCGGCGGTTCGAATCGCAGCCGGAAAACCTGAAGGTGATTTGACGGATAAAGATCTTAAAAAAATAAAAGTATTAAACGCGTCGCGTCGTAATATTACCAGTCTTCAGGGAATCGGGCGCTTGGTATCCTTAAGGGAAATTTACTTAATGGGCAACAAAATCACCGCGCTTGACGGATTGGAGGAATTGGAAGGTCTTCGGGTCGTCAATTTGTCGCATAATCGCATTAGCGACATTAAATGTTTGGGAAAATTTAAAAATTTACGCCGCTTATATCTTGGCCGGAATCAAATTTCCGATCTTACGCCCTTAAGCGAATTAACCGGTTTGAAAGATCTGGTCCTTTCATATAATACAATTGAGGACATTCAGGCGCTGACCGGTCTGAGGCAATTGGAGGAGTTGCACTTGTCAGGCAACAAACTTCGGGAACTCCATGGGCTAAACCGTTTAAAGAAACTGCGGATACTCTCCCTTTCCGGGAATTTGATCCGCGAAATAAGCGGTTTAATCGGTTTGAAAGGCCTCGAAAAACTTTGGTTATCTAAAAATCAGATTTCGGACCTGACCGGTCTTGGGGAATTAAAAAAGTTGCGTTTGTTGCATTTGGCCGCCAATCAAATAAGAGAAATCGGCGAGTTGGCGGCTTTAAGCGAATTAAAGGACTTGGATCTCTCGGATAATAACATTGAAGATATTCGTCCTTTAGCCGGCAATCTTAAATTAAATGAGTTGCGTTTTTCAAAAAACCGGGTCCGCAATATAAATGTCTTATTAAACTTAAGTAATCTGGGCATCGTTGAATTAGACCGCAACCCGGTTCATCCCAATGAAAACGCGGCTGTGGCTCATGTATTGACCCAACTGGCGCGGAAAGGTTGTTTGATAAAGTTTTAACGTTTTCAGCATGGAATATTAAATCGATAATAAATCTAGGATACCGAGAGGGGATGCCGATTTCTAATCGGAGCCGATTGAAACGAACAGCGCCAAATAAAAATTTGCAATGATTCGCAACGGTTCATTCGTTTGTTAACGCGAAGTAAAAAAAGAGTAAAAAATGTTAAATTCATCGTCTTGGAATTGTCCTCAATCAATTATAAAATTGAAATACATGGTATTAAGGAGTGAAAAGAATGTCGAAATCAGCAGTACAAACCAATCAGGCGCTACCAACGCCAAGTCGTAAAACTTCTTTATTAGTCAAAATCAATCAGCAAAAATATATCTTGTTATTGCTGCTACCGGCGTTTATTTGGTATGTAATCTTTATGTACATGCCGATGGCGTTTTCGGCCGTGGCTTTTACCGACTTCGGTTTTAGCGCTACTATCAACTTCGTAGGGTGGGATAATTTTATTCGATTATTTAACTCGCCCGGCTTTTGGAATGCATTGGAAAACACCTTGCTCATCAGCGCGTACAACTTAGTCTTCTATTTCCCGTTGCCGATCGTTTTAGCGTTGTTAATCAATGAATTTAGAAGCGTGGCTTTTAAACGGGTGGTACAGTTCATCGTTTATATTCCTCACTTCTTTTCCTGGGCGGTCGTTGGAAGTATTTTCGTGATGCTCTTGTCGCCGCGATACGGAATCATGAATGAACTCGTCAAATTATTAGGGCACGAACCGATTTATTTCTTCGTGTCGCCGACTTGGTTCCGTTCGATTTTGGTAACGTCTCATATCTGGAGAGACGTAGGCTATGGAGCTGTCATTTATATCGCCACTTTGGTAACGATCGACCCCGAATTATACGACGCGGCTTGGGTCGACGGGGCCGGCGCTTGGGCCAAATTGATCCACATTACGCTGCCTTGTCTATACAGCACCATCGCCACGGTTCTTTTGCTACAAGTCGCCAGTATTTTACGGCTTTTCGAACAGGTTTTGGTAATGTACAATCCGGCGGTATATGATGTGGCTGATGTTTTGAACACCTATGCTTTCGTTGAAGGTCTTCAAAACGGAGATTTCGGTTTCGCGACCGCGATCAGTTTGTTTACCTCGGTAACCAGTACTATTTTAGTCTTCGGCACCAACTGGTTAAGTAAGAAGTTCTTCCATGAAAGCGTCATCTAAGGATTGATATTTTTGGGCGTTATTTCGAAAAGCCA
The DNA here is from genome assembly GCA_012735315.1 of Bacillota bacterium. GTDB lineage: Bacteria > Bacillota > UBA4882 > UBA8346 > UBA8346 > JAAYHS01. The sequence goes on from JAAYHS010000021.1 coordinate 7,342, forward strand.
GAAATAATTAGAGGTGAAAAAGATGGTATATCAAGATAGTATAGGCCGTAAAGTGTTCATGGTTTTAAATACTACAGCAATGGTTTTGACTTGTTTGGCGGTGCTTTTCCCGCTTTGGATGGCGGTGATGACCTCGCTGGCTCCGGACAAACAAGTTATTTACAGGGAGTTTGTCCTGTGGCCCGAATCATTTAACTTCAAAACTTACGAACTGGTTTTTAAGAGCGGTTATATGCGGGGATTTATGAATTCGTTTACCACTACAACCATCGGGACGATTGCGTCGATGATTTTGACGCTCTTCGCCGGTTATGCCTTGGCGCAGAAGGATTTGGTTTTCCGCAAGTTTTTTATGAGCTTTTTCTTCCTCACCATGGTTTTCGCCAACGGAATCATCCCCTTTTATATGGTCGTCAGAATGGTAGGCTTGATTAACAAAATGGCGGCGATCGTTATCCCGATCTTGATTCAAACTTATAATTTGATTTTGATGAAAAACTATATGACTTCGATCCCGGAGAGTCTAATCGAATCCGCCCGGTTGGACGGGTGTTCCGAAATCGGAATTTTATTCCGGATCGTGATTCCGGTTTCGATTCCGATCATCGCGGCGGTCACCCTTTTCTACGCGGTTCATTACTGGAACCAATATACTAACGTAGTAATGTTCATTAATGATCAGGCCAAATATACTCTCCAAGTCTTGTTGCGTCAATTAGTTTTTGATAACGCCTCGATGCAGACCGGTCAAAACCGGGTGTATAGTAACTTTAAGATGACGGTGATGGTTGTGGCGATGTTGCCGGTTCTGATCATGTATCCGTTCATCCAACGTTACTTTATTTCCGGCATTATGCTGGGTTCAATCAAAGGGTGATCAATTTTTACCATCAAAGCAGGAACCTTGGTTTTTAAGTTGAATATTTACTATTACCGTAAAAAATTACCGATGTGGTCATCACTCACCAGAAGATTCCGGTATTGAATAGGGTTACGGGAGATGTGTTTCAGCGTCTTCTTGGACCTCTATTCGGTTTTTCCGGATGAGCGAAAGGAGTTGATGCCTGGACAAGAAACGGAATTGGTTTAGAGCATTAGTAATAACAAAATTAAGGAGGTAAGATCTGTGTTTAACGCCAAAAAAACATTAGTACTTGTACTAGTTGGTTTATTGGTATTGACTTTGGTGAGCGCCACCAGTTTTGCCGCTTGGTTTAACTGGGGCGGTTCCAAGGATGAAGTGAAACTAACCGTCTGTATGCCCAGTTCCAGCTGGGGCGGGAGCGCTGATCCCGGTCTTTTGGAAGAAGTCAAAAAGTATATGGAGGAACAAAACAAAGTTAAAATTGAAATGATTGCTCCTCCGATGAATACTTATTCCGACAAAATCAACGTCTTACTTGCTTCCGGAGATATCCCCGATGTCTTCCGGGTAACCAAGGCGATGGTTAATATTCACACCTTTACTCAAAGGGGTTATACCGCTGCGCTTGATCAATATGTTAAAAAGAACAAAGCTTTCAACAAGATTGACCCGAAATATTTCAATTATATGAGAGTTAACGGTATAATTCGCGGTATTCCTCTGGCCTTAGAGTCCGAGAAATTCATTTGGCTCCGTAAGGATTTAGCTGACGGTTACGGAGTAAAATTGTCGAACACCCCGACCACTGAAGAATTTTACAATGAAATGAAAAAGGTCAAGGATCGCATTCCGTTGACCTATCCGAAATTCCTTGATAATCTACCCTTCTTCTATCATAGCTTCGGCGTATATGATGAATTCATCAAGGACAGCAAAGGTCAATACTACGATGTCTTTAACACCCAGGGCATGAGAGATTGTCTCACCTATCTCAATAAGCTTTATAAAGAAGGTATTTTGGACAAGGAATTTCCGACCAATGATAACACCATCCTCCGGAACAACTTGATCTCCGGTAAAGCGGTCGCCAATATTGACTATGATAACCGTTACTTCTACTATGTGGCCGAAATCACCCGGTTGGATCCGAACGCCAAACCGAATCTGCAACCGATCTTTATGTTGAAAGGACCGAATGGTTTAGGCGGCACTTTAAACGAAGCTTGCCAAGACGCGCTTGCTGTTTCCGCGAAATCCAAGTATCCGCAAAAAGCGGTTGATCTGATCGCTTGGGCGTATTATACGCTTGAAGGACAAAAAGTAATGCAAGTCGGTCTCCCCGGCAAACACTATGTGGTTGAAAACGGAGTCGGCAAGTTAACACCGCAAGCAGAAGCCGGCGGACAAACCTTAGAATTGACCACTTTAATGAAACGGCATGTTCCGTTGGAAGAATTGAAGAAGAGCTTCGGTTTCAAGTTCCCGAACGAGGAAAACTTGACCGCTTATTACAACTTGGTGAAAGACGTCAGCAAATATACCGGACGTAAAGAAGTCATCTCCATGGGTCAATCCGCTACTTATGACAGGGTTGGACCGGGCTTGGTCAAGAAACGCCAAGAGATCGCTTTGAAAGCCATCATCGGCACCGTTAGCATTGAAGACGCTTTCAAAGAATATGAAGCTTACTTCAAGAGCATCAACGGCGACCAAATCATCAAAGAATTAAACGCCAAGAGATAATAGTCTACAGTAATTTGCTTTTTCCTGATTGTCCTGTGCTAGGCTTTCTAGCACAGGGCAATTTTTTAGGTTTGGATACTATTTTGATTGTTGTTACTTAATATAATCCGGTAAAACTATTTAAGAGGGGATATTAGTGATTCTCAATAGAAAGATGCTCTTTTTGCTACTTGGTTTTTGTATTTTATTTAATTCATTTAACGGGTTAACCATGCAAATTAAAGCTGCCGCGACTGCAAAGTTACCGCCCAATTTTATTTTTTACGTACCCGGTCTTAAAGACCCTAAAGATGTGAAAGCGGACGTGGAAGCCAATGGTTTTATCGCTTCCGACACTTTTAATTCCCATTTTTCATTCATTAACGATAAAACAGGGAAAAAAGTTTTAAAGTTAAATACCCTGGACGGCCAGAACGATGTGTTGACGATTCCACTTGATGGAACCGAGACAAAACTCACGCTGATTTTTAAGGCTAAAGGCGCGGTTGCTCCCGAAAATAGAGCTCCTTACGGAATCTTTTGGGCCAGGTGGCAAAGGGGAGAATACCAATCCGTGCTGCGCCATAATTCCAGTAACCAGATCAAAGGCAGTTCCGGATTGTCCCGTTTAAATCCGCAGAATATTGTTTCGGATTGGCATGATTACCGGTTGGTCTTCGATTTGGCCGCCGATGGGAAAGCGATGACCGCCACTGCTTTTATCGATGGGGAGCAAAGACATCAGACGGCTAATTTTGAAAAGAAAAACGGCTCGGGCAATTTTTTGCAGTTCGGAGAAAATGACGGCAGCACCAATGGCTTGGGACGCTATCCCTATTTGCTGCTTATTAAGGACGAGGATGTCAGCGGTAAAAGCCTCAAAGAATTAAGTCAAATCGTCGGTTTTGACCTCGAGGCTGCGCCGGAACTGATCGATGATGCCGATCCGGTAAGCAAAAAACCGGCTAAAAAGCCGGCGGGCATTAATATGACCGCTGCCGATGCCAGTAGTAAAGATCCGAACTATATTGACCCGGCCTATATTCAAGACGGCGTAATCGACCTTGTTAAACTACCTTATAGTAAGAATGCGGCCCAAAAAGTAACCGCCAATCCTAAAGTATCATCGCGTTTGCTCAAAAAGGCGGCGGCGATAGTCGACCCCAGCGGCGCCGACGGAACTTATCGAACGATTAAAGAGGCCATCGATGCGGTTCAACCGGGCGCGTTGATCTATATCAGACCTGGAACTTATCAGGAAAAACTGAGGATAACGAAACCAAACCTAAGTTTAATCGGAGAGAGTCCGGCCAATACCATCATCTATGGCTATGAGGCGGATTACGGCGGGATCGGCGGTAACATTCTCGTAGAAGTGGATCTCCCTCAATCCGGTTATTTCACCGCTGAAAACATTACTTTCTACAACAAAGGGGCGGAATGGAATAGAACCTGGGGCAATGTAGAGAGAAGATCGGTGGCGCTGGCAACCAAAAATGTTCACGGAGGGTATTTGAAAAACTGTATTTTCCTCGGTCAGCAAGATACCATGTATTTGAGATCGGGAAGGCAGTATTTTGAAAATTGTTATATTGAAGGAGAGGTCGACTTTATCTGTGGCGGCGCCACGGTATTATTCGATAACTGCCATATTCACTCGCTCTATTATAAAGATGGCGGATATATCACCGCTGCGGCGCCTTCGGACACTAACGGCGCCGGGTTTAACAACGGTTATGTATTTCGGAATTGTCTTTTGACGGTTGATCCCAGAATGAACGCTAAAAATATTTACCTAGGACGAGGAGCATGGAACGGCGGCAGCAACGGAGCGCCAAACCCGGCCAAAGTTGTTTTCATTAATTCTCAGCTTCACGGTCAAATTAATGCTAAGGGTTGGACCGACTGGGACAGTGTCTCCACTGCGGCGAAACAATTTTTTAGAGAGTATAAAAACACCGGAGAGGGCGCGATCCCTTCGGAAACCGAAACCAGGCGATTTTTAACCGAAGCGGAATATAAATCGACTTACAGTTCTACCCAAAAGATTCTGGGGTTCAAACCGAAGCTGCCGTATTAATACCTAGGTAAAGCAGGCGCTGTTTTTAGCGCCTGTTTTATTATATAATAATAAATAAAATTGCATTAGGTGAATCGGATGAAAACTGTAAAAGAATTTGCCGAGAATGTATTGAAGTACGGCAGGGATCGTTACCGACAAGATCCTTCGCCTTTATTCGCCGATGGAATCGATGTGAACACCGGGGAACATCTAAAATGGGTCTTGCCCGGAGGAAGGGAAACGGTAATCTCCAATCTGGCTTGCCAACAGAATCTCTGCCGAACTTTAACAGCTCTGACCAATTTAACCGGTGACCCCAAGTACAAAGAGGCGGCTAAAGCCGGGATCAAGTATCATTTCGATTATTTGGCGGATGATAGCGGTTTATTGCAGTGGGGTGGGCACCGGTTTATCGACTTGATAACGTTGGAACCGACAGGCCCGGGCGGTAAGGAAATGGTCCATGAGCTTAAAAATGTTTTTCCTTACTACGATTTGATGTACGAAGTCAACCCGGGAGCCACGATTAAGTACATTAAAGCCTTTTGGAACGCTCATATTGTTGATTGGGATGAACTATACCTTAGCCGTCATGGTCAATATGGGTTAAAATTGGGCCCGGTTTGGGACCATACACCGGTAAACCGGCCGCCGTTTCGGGAATCAACCGGGCTTTCTTTTATCAATGCCGGCAGCGATTTAATTTATGCGGCCGCGTGTCTTTACCGGCTTTGCGGAGATGAAAAAGCGCTGAATTGGGCTAAACATTTGGCCTGGCAATATGTGGCGGCGCGCCATCCTCAAACCGGCCTCGGGGCTTATCAATTTACCCAACCTAAGAAGATTGCCGAGACTACTGATGATAATAATACCCATTCCAAATACGGGGATCGGGCTCAACGGCAGTTTGGGCCGGAATTGGGAGCGATCGCCCTGGAAGGCAACGCCCTCTTTTTTAGACAAGAGGAAAAAATATACGCCGAAAATGCGTTGATGCAACTGGAGTTGGCCTCGAGAATCGGGGAATCCGGCCGGGATTTAATGGAATGGACCCGCCGGGGGTTGGTCAGTTTCGCGAAGTATGCTTATGATGAAGCGACAAACGAAATAAAACCGATGTTTACCGACGGGAAGGATTTAACCGGATATGTTTTAAAAAGGAACGGGTATTTTGGGAAAAAAGGGATGGTTTTAACCAGGCGGAAAGCGGATTGTAAATATTTGTTGGTTTATGCCAAAGGATTTCTGTACACCTATGACGAAAATCTGTGGCAAACGGCCCGGAGTATCGGTAAAGGGAATGATCTGGGAGATTTGGGTACTGAACCGGGGCAAGGGCTAAAACTGAATCTGAAGTCCGAATGTTCGGACGCCAGAGCCCTTTTTGCGCTGGTCGACCTTTTCAAGGCATCTTCCAATGCCGAATATCTCGAACTTGGGAAAGTGATCGCCCAAAATATTAAAAAAGTCCATTTTCACAAAGGATACTTCCTTAAGGGCCCGGAGTATCTTTACGCAAAATTCGACGCTATTGAACCTTTAGCGTTGCTAACTTTAGAAGCGGCGCTGCGTGGGAAGCCGGAATTGGCGCCTCCGTATCTCAACAGCAGCGCTTATATCGGCGGTTATTATCAGGATCCGGATGGAACGGTTCGCAATGCCTATGATCGGGATTTTTATGATTTAAAAATAACAAGCCGAAAACAAGGGTAAAGGGTTATGTTGAAAAAATTACCGGTAAATCTGGAAACATCCAGCGATTTTATACTTACTTCAAAGTTAAAGATGGTCCTTTATATGGTTACCATCATGTTTTTAGTCTTTATCATCATGAATGTGGTTTTTTCCAAAATGTATTCGGAGAATGTTCGCGAAGTGGTTAAGCGGGAGTTTACCAACAAAGTGGAGCAAACTTGCCGTTATCTTGATTTGGTTATCGAAAAGGTCGAAACCACCTCTGAAATCATTTTTACCAACCAATTAGTTCAAGACCAAGCCTTGGAAAGTAGAAGCGATGATCCGGCGCAAGTTTTAAAGCGGAGGGATCTACTCTCTTTCTTACAGGGAATTGCTTTTACAACTGAGGAAGTAAACTCGATCGATTTATTTTTAAATAAGTCTCAAGTTTTGCTGCCTTCGGATCAAGGCGTTTATTCGGATTTAGACGAAGCGACAACCGATTGGTACCATCAATTACAAGAAACCGATGAAATTGTTTGGACGGATGATTATGGTCCGAAATTACAATTTTTAAGGGTTAGACCTCTAAATCAAATAACTATGGTCCGGCCGCTGGTTTCGGTCGTTACCTGGGAAAAAGTAGGATTAATCGCGATTAATTTGGAAAAGAGGGTAATCCAAGATTTATTAGCCGGCGATTCCGATACCAATAATATCCTGATTAATCAATCCGGGAAAATAATAATTGCTTCTTTGAACTCTGATTATGATTACGGGGAAATTGCCGGGAACATTATGGAGATCAGAGAAGAGCTGAAAAAGGGGAAAAGTTTCGGCCGGATAAACGGGATTAACAGCGTATTCGTCGGTTTTCGATCATCATCCACCGGCTGGGAGTTAATCTCCTTCGCTCCGGTTCGACCTTCTTTAATGAAAATTTCGCGCTTTCGGAATTACGTAATTTTATTTTTGCTGACAAATTTTATAATTTTATCACTCTTGATCCTTTTAATCTCAAAAAGAATGTTTGATCCGGTGAACAAATTAATCAGCTTTATGAAAAAAGTAGAACAAGGAAATTTGAATGTGGTGATTGAAGATAATCGAAAAGATGAATTTGGATACATTTATAGCAACTTTAACCGGATGGTGGCCAATATCAGATATTTATTTCAGGAATTGTATGAAGAAAAATTGTTGAAAAAGGATGCGGAGCTGAAATTATTACAATCGAAGATTAACCCCCATTTTATTTATAATATTTTTAACAATATGAGCTGGCTGTTGGAACTGGGCAAGTATGATGACTTAGGCGAGATGATCGACTCCGTCGCAAAATTCCATAAAACCAGTCTGAACTATGGCAGCGATTTTATTAAGATTGCCGATAATGTGGAGCAGTTGAAGAGCTATGCCAAAATTCAGATGATTCGTTTTAAAAATAAGTTTAGCTGTGAATTTGAGATCGATCAGCAAGTCTTGGAATATAAAATCCCGGTTTTTATTTTGCAACCTTTGTTGGAAAATGCTATTTGTCATGGGATTGAGCCTAAAGAGGATTTCGGTTTCATCAAAGTAGCCATCAAGCAAAACAAGGGCAACTTGGTTTGTACTATTAAAGATAACGGCGTGGGAATCGCCAAGGGAAAATTAAACGAGATTCGCAAAAATATCGATGAAGAACTTGATGATAATAACCGTTTTTTTGCGCTTGCCAATGTTAATAAACGAATTAAATTGCATTACGGGCCGGAATACGGATTAAAGATAATCAGCAAAAAAGGCCTCGGAACCAAGGTTACGGTGATCATGCCTCTAGAGGAATTGGAGGGAAGAGCGAGTGTTTAAATTATTGATTGCCGATGATGAAGAAATTGTAATTGAGGGGATCAAATCGAGCATCAACTGGAGTGATTATGATATCGAAGTTGTCGGGACCGCTAAAAACGGATCCGAAGCTCTCAAATTGGCTCAAGAACTGAAACCGGATATCATCATCAGCGATATTAAGATGCCCGGCATCAACGGTTTGGAGCTAGTCGAAGAATTGAAAACTTTTTTACCGGATGTAAAAGTGATTTTGATCAGCGCTTACGAAGAGTTTGACTATGCAAAACAAGCGATCAGTCTAGGGGTGAATTCATTTCTTTCGAAACCGGTAAAAAAAGCGGAAGTGATCGATGAGGTTTGTAAAATTAAGACGATTTTAGAGAATGAAATTCATGAAAGGGAAACAGCCGAGCGGCTGCAACAGCGGTTTTTAGAAAATTTGCCGATTTTAAGGGAGCATTTTTTAAACTCTTTGATCATCGGGAACGTGGTAAACGATTTGGAGACAAAGCTTCAAACATACCGGATTGACCTTTCCCCATATAACACCGGGGTGATGATTTGTAAAATCAGTCGCGTCAATGACGGGGGCGAACGTCAAGAGCAACTGCTCCGGTTGAGAATTATCGATTTATTTATGGAAGGGACTCTGCCGCTGTTTAAAAGCATTACTTTTCAAAGCTATAATCAGGAGATCGTAACCATTTTCAATGCTCCCGCCGGCGTTGATTCTCCGATTCAAGAAATTCTGCAAACGGCTGAAAAGATTAAGAATCGGATTTTGGAGGAGACGGGCGTCGGCGTTAGTATCGGCGTCGGTAGAATCTATGCGGAGTTAAAGGATATCGGGCTGGCTTACAAGGAAGCGGTCAAGGCTTTAAATTACCGGTTGGTTTATGGGGATGACAATGTGCTTTACATTGGGAATGTTGAAGATGTTGAAACCGATACCTATAGCATGTTGATCAATATCAATGAAATGCTTGATAATCTCCAAAATATTCTTTATACTGGGAAAATCGAAGAAGTTTACGGAATATTCGATAGTTTAACCAAGAGGTTGCAAAAAGCGGAAAAAATTCCCTATTACTATATTCAACAATTATATGTGCAATTGTTATCGATAATTCTCCGGACTGCCACGGAAATCGGGATTGCGCCGCACCAGATCTCCGAAAATACCGATTTTTACGGAACTTTGCTTAAAATAAACAGTTCTTTCGAACTGGATGTGTGGATTAAAGAAATTTTAAAAAACGTCTGCGAACAGATTAATTATAAAAATCAGCTAAAAACGAAGCATTCAATCCAAAAGGCGATCAATTATATTCGGGAACATTGTCAGGAAGATATCTCCTTGACTTCGGTGGCGGAATATGTCCGGTTGAACCCCACCTATTTTAGCAGGTTTTTTAAAGAAGAGACCGGTTATTCTTTCGTGGAGTATCTTAAAAAGTTACGAATCGAAAAAGCCAAGGAGTTATTAAAAACGAGTAATTTGAAGATTTATGAGATCTGTGAAGCGTTGGGATATCAAAGCGTCCAGTATTTCTCAACTCTCTTTAAAAATATGGTGGGAGTAACGCCCCAAGAGTACCGGGAGAAAAGTTGACCGTTCCGTGATGCTTCGAAGCTAATAATGGCAATTCTTTGCTAAAAAAGCCGAGTTAAAGCGGATCAATCGCCTCACCCACGGAAGTTGATCGGTTATAAATTGAACACGTGTCCCCTCTCCCCGAAAGAAAGGTTATTTCGACTGCTGTGAGAGGGGACAATGATTGCTATTGCTTTTCGATACATTTACACCACCGCGGATACTTATGCTATGTCGGTAACGAAGAACTCACTAATATTCCCAGTATCATTGCAAAGCTAAAGGCAGTTTTATAACAATAGCTCGTATAAAACATACTTCCCCTCTCACATCCTTCAAAATGGTCATATGTTACGGGAGAGGGGAGCTGCTCTCGATTTCGAACGGCAACAAGATTTGGGAGGGGTGAGGCGGTTTTTTAAGTCCCCGGAGCGATTGGACGATTAATTAATAAAAAAACCGGGCTTTACGGCCCGGTTATTCTTTTACTTCTTGTACTTCTTGACGGTGAAACGGCTCAATTCTTTTTAAACGCTTATTATTTAATACCGGCGTGATATTCTTGAATTGATTTGACATGAGCGGGGTTTTCGCGGAAAGCTGCGATTCCCTTGGCCGTAGCCAAAGCGGCGGCAAGGGTTGTAATGTAGGGAACCTTGTATTTGATGGCGGTCTTGCGAATGTAGGAATCGTCCATCTGGCTGTGTTTTCCGATGGGCGTGTTTACGATCAAATTAATTTCCCGGTTCATGATGGCGTCGACGATATTCGGTCTGCCTTCCTGCAATTTATTGATTAATTCGGCTGGGATATTCCGTTCGGTCAAAAATTGATGAGTGCCGCGAGTCGCCTTAATTTTAAAGCCTAGTCCGGCAAAGATCCTGGCGATTTCCAAAACGGAGGCGTCTTTTTCGGCGATGCTCATTAAGACCGTTCCTCCGGTGGGGAGCGGCGTTTGGGTGGCTTCTTGAGCTTTGAAAAAGGCGCTTCCGAATGATTCGGCCATTCCTAGAACCTCACCGGTGGAACGCATTTCCGGACCCAAAAGAGGGTCTACTTCGGGAAACATGTTAAAGGGAAAGACCGCTTCCTTAACTCCAAAATGGGTAATTTCGCGATCGGTCAAGTTTAAATCGCTAATTCTCTTGCCGAGCATAACTTGAGTGGCCAGATGGGCCATGGGTATTCCGCATACCTTGGAAACCAGCGGCACCGTTCGCGAAGCCCTGGGGTTGGCTTCCAAAACATATACTCGGTCGTCGCTGATGGCGTATTGGATGTTCATTAAGCCTATCACATGCAGTTCTTTGGCAATTTTTTGGGTATAATCCCGAATCGTTTTCAAGTGCCGTTCCTGAATGCTGACCGGAGGAATCACGCAAGCGGAGTCGCCGGAATGAATCCCGGCCAGTTCGATATGTTCCATTACCGCCGGAACAAAGGCGGCGGATCCGTCGGAAATGGCGTCGGCTTCGGCCTCCAAAGCATTATTCAGAAACCGGTCGATCAAAATCGGGCGCTCCGGATTGATATCCACGGCGGCCGCCACATATTCACGGAGCATCATTTCGTCATAGACGATTTCCATGCCCCGGCCGCCCAGTACATAAGAAGGCCGGACCATTAAGGGATATCCGATTCGATCCGCGATTTGGAGAGCTTCATCCAGGTTGGCGGCCATTCCCGATTCCGGCATTGGAATCCCTAATTCAGCCATTATGCGGCGGAAACGGTCGCGATCTTCGGCCAAATCGATCATGTCGGTTGAGGTTCCTAAGATTTTAACCCCTGCCTTCGCAAGTTCCCCGGCGATATTCAAGGGAGTTTGGCCGCCGAATTGGACGATCACGCCCTCGGGGCGTTCCTTTTCGTAAATACTGAGCACATCTTCAACGGTAAGCGGTTCAAAATACAATTTATCGGCGGTGTCGTAATCGGTGGAGACGGTTTCCGGATTACAATTGACCATGATGGTTTCCAAACCGAGTTCGCGCAAGGCGAAGGCGGCATGAACGCAACAGTAATCGAATTCAATTCCTTGACCGATACGGTTGGGTCCTCCGCCAAGAATCATCACCTTCCGGCGGTTGCTGGTTGAGGTTCGATCCGGTTGGTTGTAAGTCGAATAGTAATAAGCGGCGTTTTCGACCCCGCTGACCCGGATTTCATCCCAACCTTCGGTGATTCCTAAACTTAAGCGTTGTTTTCTAACGGTTTCTTCAGGGAAATTTAAGAGACGGGCTAAATAGCGGTCGGCAAAACCGTCTTTTTTGGCGCGGGCCAACAAGTCCTGGGGCAGGCTGCGGTTTTTATATTTTAAAATCTCTTCTTCCAGTTCAACCAGTTCTTTCATTTGCTGAATAAACCAAGGCTTGATATGAGTCAGCCGGTGCAACTCATCAATAGAGGCGCCTTTGCGCAGGGCTTCATACATTATGAATTGGCGTTCGCTAGTAGGTTCGCGGAGCATTTCCATCAGTTCCGCAAGGGATCTTTCATGAAAATCCTTTGCGAAGCCCAAGCCGTATCTTCCGATTTCCAGTGAGCGAATGGCTTTTTGGAAGGCTTCTTTATAATTCTTACCGATACTCATCACTTCTCCGACCGCGCGCATTTGAGTGCCGAGTTTATCTTGGACGCCCTTGAATTTTTCAAAAGCCCAGCGGGCGAATTTGACTACCACATAATCCGCGGACGGAGTATACTTGTCCAAAGTTCCGCTTTTCCAGTACGGTAACTCATCCAAGGTCATTCCCACCGCCAACATCGAAGAAACTAAGGCAATCGGAAATCCGGTCGCTTTAGAGGCAAGGGCTGAGGAACGCGAAGTTCGAGGATTGATTTCGATGATTACCACTCGATCCGTTTTGGGATCATGGGCGAATTGGACGTTGGTTCCGCCGATTACTCCGATGGCTTCTACGATACGATAAGCATATTCTTGTAACCGCTTTTGGAGTTCGGGACTGATGGTCAACATCGGCGCGGTACAATAGGAGTCACCGGTATGAACCCCCATGGGATCGACATTTTCAATAAAGCAGACGGTAATCATGTTGTTTTTGGCGTCACGGACCACTTCCAGTTCCAGTTCTTCCCAACCCAATACCGATTCTTCGACCAAGATTTGCCCGACCAGGCTGGCGGCAATTCCCCGGCCGGCGACGGTTTTCAGCTCTTCGACATTATAAACCAATCCTCCGCCGGTTCCTCCCAGAGTGTAAGCGGGACGAATTACCACCGGATAACCGAGTTCGGCGGCGATCTCGGCGGCTTCTTCCACGGTATAAGCGGGACGACTCTTGGGCATTTCAATCCCTAAACGGTTCATGGTTTCTTTAAAAGCGATGCGATCTTCGCCGCGCTGAATGGCCTCGATTTGGACGCCGATAACTTCAACGCCGTATTTTTCAAGCACTCCGGCTTGGGCCAGTTCGGCGCAGAGGTTTAATCCGGTTTGGCCTCCCAGATTCGGGAGAATGGCGTCGGGTCTTTCTTTGGCTATTATTTCGGTTATGTTTTTTAGATTAAGCGGTTCAATATAGGTGACATCGGCCATGCCCGGATCGGTCATAATCGTCGCCGGGTTTGAATTCACCAGTACCACTTGGTACCCTAATTTTCGAAGAGCTTTGCATGCTTGGGTTCCGGAATAGTCAAACTCGCAGGCTTGACCGATAATGATCGGTCCGGAACCGATAATCAGTATTTTATTAAGGTCGGTTCTTTTGGGCATTTATCGTTCCTCGCTTTTCTATAAGGAGTGTAAGATCACCGAAGAATTTTCCGAAAAATTTATTTTCGCTTTTAGATAACATTTTCCTTCATTCATAAAAAATTCCGATCCGTTTATCGGGTCATTAAAATAAAACGGTTTTACTTAGGTAAAAGTGTTAACATTAATTCATGAAGCGGATCACTTTTAGAACCGGTATTGTTATTTGTTTTAAACAATTTGCTTGTTTACCTTGACACTATTGATTAGGAATGTTTTAATTTATGAGGGAGCAATTCTGGAATCTGCTATAGTTTATCAAAATTAATCTTAAAACTCAAGGTCGTTAAGTTTTGAATACGGTTAAAGTTCGGTTTCTAAATAAAATAAACAAATGGCAACGGAGGATTAATCAGGTGGTTGAATTACACGAAAAAGGGATTTATCTGGGAAAAGGAGTCATAATCCAAGAAGAAGCAGGGGAGGCCACCCTTGAGATTATCAATCGCCGCTTAAATCAATCCGGTCTTTCTCCGCTGTCTCTTAAAGAAGTTGATCAAGAGCAAGCCCGGAAAAACACAATAGCTTATCAAATTTTGAGCGCTCACAATCAAAACGATGATTGGCGGAATTTGCGAATTCGGTTTGACGCTATGGCTTCCCATGATATTACTTACGTGGGAATTATCCAAACCGCCCGCGCCAGCGGATTGACGGAGTTCCCCTTGCCCTACGTTCTCACCAACTGCCACAATAGTCTCTGCGCGGTAGGGGGCACAATCAACGAAGACGATCATCTATTCGGTCTTTCCGCCGCCCAAAAATACGGCGGCATATTCGTACCCGCTCATCAGGCGGTAATTCACCAATATATGCGGGAAATGATGGCCGGCTGCGGTAAAATGATTTTAGGCTCCGATAGTCATACCCGTTATGGCGCTTTGGGGACGATGGGCATCGGCGAGGGCGGCCCGGAGTTGGTAAAACAACTTTTGAACCGGACCTACGATCTGCCTTATCCCGAGGTAATCGCCGTTTATCTGGAGGGGAAGCCTCGTCCCGGAGTGGGCCCTCAGGATGTGGCTTTGGCTTTAATTAAAGCGGTTTTTAAAAATGGTTTCGTTAAAAATAAGGTCTTGGAATTCGTCGGACCGGGAATCTGTAATCTATCGGCGGATTTTCGAAACGGGATAGATGTAATGACTACCGAAACCACTTGTTTGAGTTCGATTTGGCGCACTGATGAGACGGTTCGCGAGTATTTCCGGATTCATAATCGTTTGGACGATTATCAACGACTGGAACCGGGAGAACTGGCTTACTATGATGGGTTGATAAGAATCGATCTCGATGCCGTGGAACCGATGATCGCTTTGCCGTTCCATCCCAGTAACGCTTATACCATTGAAGAATTAAATCGTTATCCGGAAGAGATTCTGAAACAGGTCGAAGCCGATGGCCAAAAACAGTTGGAAAATCCGAAACTCCGCTTTGAACTTCGTTCCAAAATCGTAAACGGCCGGCTCCGGGTAGACCAAGGCGTGGTTGCCGGATGCGCCGGCGGCGCCTTCGAAAACATTTGCGATATGGCTGCGATCTTAGACGGCAAATCGATCGGCTCGGGGGAATTCGCGCTTAGCATTTATCCGGCCAGTCAGCCGATTAATATTCAATTGGCGAAAAACGGGATTTTAGCGAAATTGTTGGCTACCGGCGTTACAGTCAGGACCGCTTTTTGCGGGCCCTGTTTCGGCGCCGGCGACATACCGGCCAATAATACATTGAGCATCCGTCATACTACCCGTAACTTCCCGAATCGGGAGGGTTCAAAGCCGGCCAACGGACAATTGGCTTCGGTGGCGTTAATGGATGCCAGATCGATTGCGGCTACGGCGTTAAATGGAGGTATTTTAACCGCAGCCACCGAAATCAATCCGCCGGTTTCAACCGAGAGGTATGTTTTTGACGCCACAGTGTATCAAAATCGGGTTTATCAAGGAGTCGGCAGGAGGAATCCCGACCAGGAGTTAAGGTTTGGTCCGAATATCGCCGACTGGCCCGCGATGTCTCCGTTGCCGGAACATTTATTGTTACGCGTGGCTTCGTTGATTACCGATCCGGTGACCACTACCGATGAATTGATTCCATCGGGAGAGACATCGTCATATCGTTCCAATCCTCTAAAATTGGCGGAATTTGCTTTGTCAAGGAAGGACCCGGAGTATGTGCGGCGGGCTAAAGAGATTCAAGCATTGGAAGAGGAGCGGCGGCGGTTATTGATGAACGCGGCTCCGGATTTTGCCGGGACAAAGCTTGAACCGGTTTTCATGCGGTTGATTAAATCGGGGTTGGAATCAGCCGCTAACTTAAATCAATTGGCCGAAAACACCGGGTTGGGAAGCTTGATTTTCGCCGTAAAACCGGGCGACGGTTCCGCCCGGGAACAGGCGGCTTCCTGTCAAAAGGTTCTTGGCGGATGGGCCAATATTGCCGTTGAATATGCGACAAAACGTTACCGCAGCAATTTGATAAACTGGGGAATGCTGCCCCTGGTTATTTCGGAATTGGCCGCGGTCGACTTCAAAGTGGATGATTATATCTACTTACCGGAGATCCGGCAGGCGGTCGCTTCCGGCGCCGAAGCGATTAAAGCTTATGTGATTAACGAGAACGGCCGCAAAGAACTGGATTTAACCTTGCCCAATCTTTCCCCCACCGAACGGGAGATTATCTTGGCGGGTTGTCTGATTAATTATTATGCGAAACAAAAATGAATATTAAAAACATAAAACGGGGTAGCGGTACCTCATGGAGGGAGTTACAATTATGGCCAAATATATCTTTATTACCGGTGGGGTAGTTTCTTCCTTAGGTAAAGGGATTACGGCGGCTTCTTTGGGCTGTCTCCTTAAAAGCAGGGGAATAAGCGTTTCGATTTTAAAACTCGACCCCTATATTAATGTTGATCCGGGGACGATGAGTCCGTATCAACACGGCGAAGTTTTCGTTACCGATGACGGGGCTGAGACCGACCTTGATTTGGGCCACTATGAGCGGTTTATTGACGTCAATTTGAGTAAGAATAATAATGTTACCACCGGTAAGATTTACTGGTCGGTGATTACTAAAGAGAGGAAAGGCGATTACCTCGGAGGCACGGTGCAGGTAATTCCCCATATCACCAACGAAATTAAGGAACGGGTTCACCGGGTGGCGAAAGAAAGTCAGGCCGATGTGGTGATCGTGGAGGTTGGAGGGACTGTCGGCGATATTGAAAGCCTTCCCTTTTTGGAAGCGATCCGGCAATTTAAAAATGATGTCGGCCGGGATGATGTGATGTATATTCATGTTACCTTAATGCCGTTTATCGGAGCGGCCAGTGAGCTTAAAACCAAACCGACTCAACATAGCGTTAAGGAATTGCGGGGGATCGGTATTCAACCGGATGTGATCGTTTGCCGTTCCGAAAAACCGCTTTCCGATGAACTAAAGGCAAAAATCGCCCTGTTTTGCGACATCAATAAAGAAGCGGTTATACCAAATCTTGACGCGCAGACGATATATGAAGTCCCGCTTCTGATGGAACAAGCCGGATTGGACGATATAGTGATCGATCGTTTGCGATTAAAAAACGTTGAACGGGATTTAAAAAAGTGGCGTGAAATAGTAGCCAAAATGAAGTCGCCCAAATATAAGGTCACCATCGCGATTGTAGGGAAATATGTCGCCTTGCCCGACGCCTACTTGAGCGTAGCCGAGGCATTGCGCCACGGCGGCGTGGCCCATGACGCGCATGTCGATATCAAGTGGGTGGATTCGGAGTTGATTGAGGAGAAAGGGGCCGCCGAAGTTTTAGGCGAGGTTGGCGGGGTGTTGGTTCCGGGAGGCTTTGGGAGCCGGGGGATTGAAGGTAAAATAAAAGCAGTCCGGTGGGCGCGGGAAAATAAAATCCCATTTTTCGGCATTTGTCTGGGGATGCAATGCGCGATTATTGAATTTTCCCGCAATGTATGCGGGATGAAGGGGGCGAATTCTTCCGAGTTTGATCCGAACACTCCCTACCCGGTTATTGATTTGCTCCCGGAACAAAAAGAGATCCAAGACCTGGGCGGAACAATGAGATTGGGACTCGACCCGGTTCGTTTGCAAGCCGACAGCCGGGCATATCGGATTTATGGACAGGAACTGATTTATGAAAGACACCGGCACCGTTATGAAGTGAATAATGAATTTGTGCCTTTGTTGCAGAAAAAAGGGTTAAAAATCAGCGGGTTACTTCCGGACCAACAGTTGGTGGAAATAATTGAACTGCCCGATCATCCTTGGTTTATGGCCACCCAGTTTCATCCGGAGTTTAAATCGAGGCCCAATCGCCCGCAACCGTTATTTAGGGATTTTGTCGGACATGTCTTAAAGCTCTCGCAAACAAAATAGTCGAGTATTTTCCCCCTCCAAGTTGGCAAAAATAAACTTGGAGGGATTTTTTTTGAAAGAGTTATGCTGGTGGTTTTGGGTTTTGAGTATGCTCTTGGCGATCGGTAGTAACGGATTGGCGAGTCAAGCGGTGAAGCCGGATTTTCAAAAAAATCGCGCCGAATTTGAATTGATCCGAAAAACCAGTATTGATCCGCTGTTGTTGAAAGGGGAAATTATTGGAATCAATCAACGGGAAATCGTGCTCAATCCGTTAATTGGGAATGAAGGAGCGTATCATCTTCAGTTAGTTCCCGACACTAAAATTTTTTGTAACGGGGTCATTTCACAATGGGAAGCTTTAAGACCCGTCGCGCCGAAGGCTTTTTTTGAGGGTGAGGCGTTGGTGAATGAACGGGGGGAAGTAATCGTGGTCAATGCCTTTTATTATGGCGAAGAATGCGTAATTGAAAAGTTTGGTTATGAGCGGGGACGGCAATATTTACACCTCTTTTCGTTAACTTCGGAGGAAAATATTAAGCTCGCGATTACCCCCGGCGCCCGATTGCCTACCGGTGAAAGTTGGAAACGGGATGGGCAGGTTGTTTTCATTCTTTATAATGATCAACAAGAGATTAGAGCGGTTTTTTTGCCGGATTGACGAGGCGGACCATTTCGCCCATGAGTAAGATTTAGTGATCTTCGTTCGGCTTTTAGCAGGAGTTGGTTGGGATCCCGTCGAAAAATTCAATTAGTAAGGGATTGGAATATCTTTGCCAAGGAAGGGTATAAATGCCGGTAAGAGTCTTAGTTGTAGACGATTCTAATTTTGCGCAACAAGTTTTAGCGGATTTGCTAAGTGAAGATCCTGATCTGGAAGTTATCGGCATCGCCGCGGATGGGAATGACGCTTTGCAGAAAATCCCCGTTCTTCAGCCGGATGTTGTTACCTTGGATATTGAGATGCCCGGAATGAACGGTATTGAGTGTTTGACTAAAATAATGGAGACTAATCCCTTGCCGGTGGTGATGGTCAGCCATCTGACCGTTGCCGGGGCCAAACAAACCATCAAGGCTTTGGAACTCGGAGCGGTCGATTTTGTGACCAAGCCGTCCAAAGATGATCACACTTTATTCGATATTAAAAAGGAATTAAATCGAAAGGTAAAATTAGCGGCTTCGATTAAGGTCGGCAAACTAAAGAAAGTCCTCGCCAAAAAACAAAAAATAGCGGCTCCGGTAAAACCTCCCCAAAATATCGAATTGTTAACCATCGGTTCTTCCACAGGAGGCCCGAGGGCGTTGCGTTATTTGCTCGGTTTGTTTCCAAAGGACTTTCCCGTGGGAACGGTAGTCACTCAACATATGCCGGAAGGTTTCACTAAAGTTTTCGCCGGTCATTTAAATGAGTTGTCCGAAATCCAAATTCAAGAGGCCAAAAACGGAGAACTGATTACGCCCGGAAAGATTTTGATCGCTCCTTCCGGAAAACAGATCACGCTTCAGCGGACTCCGAGCGGAGCTTTGGCGGTGGAAGTATCAACCCAACCGGAGCTTATCTATAAACCTTCAATTAATCATTTTTTAAAATCGGTGGCCGCGGTTTGCGGAGAAAAAGTCTTGAGTGTAATTCTTACCGGAATGGGTTCCGACGGCGCTATCAGTTTGCAAAAACTACGGGAAATGGGCGCCCGAACCATTGCCGAAGCGGAAGAAAGTTGCGTGGTTTTTGGGATGCCGCGAGCCGCTATTGAATTAGGCGGAGCGGAGTATGTTGAAAGTTTAACCAATATTTACGGGCGGATCGTTAAAATCATTAATGGCGAAAAATAAAGCCGGTTTCACTTTAGCGGCTGGGAATCGGGATTGGATTAAACGTTTTTTTAGCTTTTAGAAGGAACGGACGCCTAATTATCGGTTTTTTTAATAAGATTAGTTAAAAAGTTCACCGAGAAGCTCAAGTTTTAAAAAAGGAGTTTGCTTATTAATGCCGAATTTTTACAATCAGAGGAGGTGGTTTCGATGTTGATCTCCACTCAACGGACCCTCGCGCTTCGATGCCCTTTGTGCGGCAGATTAGAATTCAATCCAATCTCCTGGTTTGATTTTTCCGGAAAAGACCCGGTTCGCATTAAATGTAAATGCGGTTTTAATAAAGTTGTTATTAACCCTAAGAATAATTACCGTGATTATTATTTTCAGCTTCCTTGTTTAATTTGCGACGAGGTACATATCATTAAGTTTTCAAAGAACGAATTATGGGGTAATACTAATTTAGTGCTCCGGTGCGTTGCCAACGGCCAAGAACTCGGATATGTGGGGACCGAGGCGGCGATCGACAAATTATTCAGTCAGAAACGGGACGACCTGGAGAGTGTAATTAACAATCTTGGATTTGATGATTATTTCACCAATCCCCGAGTTATGTACGAGATCCTGAACCATCTCCATCAACTCGCCGAACTAAATCAGTTATTTTGTCATTGTGGCAACAACCAAATCGAAATCGATGTTTTCCCGGAGAAACTCGAGTTGCATTGCGCCTTTTGCCACAGCTTGCATATAATTTATGCCGAGACGGTGGAGGATCTTCAGCTTGTCAAGAAAGCCAACGAGATAGCCTTAACTGAAAAAGGGTTTTCCAGTTTCGATTCCAGCAAAGTCCATCCGGTTTGAAATTAATCTTGGAGGTTCTACCGCTAATTCATCTTCAACCAACCTTTTTCCCAACAAATTTTAGAATATCCGACGTCAAAAAAATTAGCGTCAATATGTCGCCGTGATTTCCCGGATATGATGGGGGCGATATATTTCCCCTTTCTTTTTGGCGTTTTCAGGAGCTTAATTCCGGTTATATTAAAATTTAAGAGGAGAAAAATGTTATCGTTATTAAATAGTGTTTTTGATTTTTTAATATCGATTCGTTCATATTAAGGAGGATTTAAATGCAACTGGCTGAATTGGAAGGAAAAACATTACAGGAGCTTCAAGGGATTGCCAAAGAATTGGAGATTGAAAATTATTCAAGCTTTCGCAAGCGGGAATTGATCTTCGAATTGTTAAAAGTGTTGGCGGTCAAGGAAGGGCTAATTTTTTCCCAGGGCATTTTGGAAATTTTGCCGGAAGGTTTCGGTTTTTTAAGAGTGGAGGGTTTTACTCCGGGACCGGAGGATATTTATGTTTCAGCGTCGCAAATCAGGCGTTTTAATTTAAAGACCGGAGATCTGGTTTCGGGACAAGTCCGTCCTCCCAAGGATAACGAGAGATATTTCGCCCTGCTGAAGGTGCAGGCGGTTAATATGATTGATCCGGACAGTTTAAAGGAACGCGCTCATTTTGAGGAATTGACCCCCATTTATCCGAATGAAAGGGTGCATTTGGAAACAACCCCGAAAGAGCTGGCGATGAGGCTGGTGGATATTATGGCTCCCGTGGGAAAAGGGCAAAGGGGAATGATCGTCGCTCCTCCAAAAGCGGGTAAGACCACCATTTTAAAGAAATTAGCCAATAGTATCACCGCCAATCATCCGGAGATTGAACTGATCGTATTGTTAATCGATGAACGCCCGGAAGAAGTTACCGATATGTCCCGTTCCGTAAAAGGTTTGGTGGTAAGTTCCACTTTTGACCTGCCGTCCGAAAACCATGTCCGAGTGGCCGAACTGGTTTTGGAAAGGGCCAAGCGATTGGTGGAGACGGGAAAGGACGTGGTGATCCTGCTTGATTCGATCACCCGGTTGGCTAGGGCCTATAATCTGGTCGAACCCCCAAGCGGACGCACTCTTTCCGGCGGAGTCGACCCCAGCGCTTTGCATAAACCGAAAAGATTTTTCGGAGCGGCCCGGAATATCGAAGAAGGCGGCAGTTTGACTATTATGGCGACCGCTTTGGTGGAAACCGGTTCGCGGATGGATGATGTCATTTTTGAAGAATTCAAGGGAACGGGTAATATGGAATTGCACCTCGATCGGAAGTTGGCTGACCGGAGAATTTTTCCGGCGATCGATATCAATCGTTCCGGAACCCGCAAGGAAGAGTTGTTACTCAAGCCGGAAGAGCTGGAATGCACTTGGGTTTTACGCAAGGTGCTCAGTTCATTGGGGCCGGCGGAAACTACCGAACTGTTATTGGAACGCTTAAGCCATACCAAATCCAATGAGGAACTCCGGGGATTGATTTTAAACTCTACCTTCGCGGAAAATGTATTAAAAAAGAGGAATCAAGAGGAATAATCGGCATAATTGGCGCGGTTTGCGTCTCGTAACCGACGGCGCTTGAAGAAATGTTAAAATGACAACCCGGCATATTTCTGGAATTAAATCCCGCTGATAGTGGAATACTATTGGTGGGATTTTTTTACGGGAGGCAGTAGATTTGGAAACAAGTGTAATTTCGGAGATAATTCGGGTTACGCGGCTAAAAAATCAAATTATGCTGATCATTCCTTTAGTTATTGCGCTGTTATTTACGGGAAATTTAACGGGAGCCGCCTTGCCGGCTAAAAAGTCGACTGTTGCAGTGGAAGAGATTTTCAAGTTTAAGACGGAATTAGCAAGGGAAGCGTTGTTCAAAACCGTTTTTAGCGTTCATTATCTAAAAAAGGGCGAAACGATCTATCGATTGAGTCGTAACTATTATGTAACCGAAACGGCAATAATGAGTCTGAACCGGATTAGCGATCCCCGCTCGATTCCGGCGGGCCGGATGTTATTTATTCCGCCGGTAGATTACCGGTCCGGCCGGTTAAAAAAGTATTCGGTCAAACCCGGAGACACGATTGAAGATCTTTTATCCCGCTCCGGTTTGGAGTTATGGCAATTTAATAGGATTAATCAGGGATTGACCGCCGCCCCTTTAAAAACGGGAAGCGTCATTTATCTGCCGCCGTTAAATGAAAAAATGCGGATAACAACCTCGGCGCCTTTGATCAGTATAATTAAGCCGGTATCGGGCAGGATCACTTCGCGTTTTGGAATGAGATGGGGCCGGATGCATAACGGAATAGATTTGGCGGCGCCGCTGGGCGCTCCGGTCCGGGCCGCCGCATCGGGCCGGGTGGTATTTGCGGGATGGAACGGCGGCTATGGGAAATTTGTCAGGTTGATGCATGGGAAGTATGCGACAAATTACGGACATCTCTCTCAAATCATCGTGAAGCAGGGGAGTTATGTCCAAAAAGGAGACTTAATCGGATTAGTCGGGGCTACCGGATACGCTTTCGGCAGTCATCTTCATTTTGAATTGGAGCTCGACGGGAAAAAGGTGGATCCGCTTACTTATTTAAGATAGCTCGGTTAAGCGTTTATTAAATAAATGTAAAATCACTAGAAAAGACGGTGTTTATTTGAAACGGTTTTACGGCGCTATCGGTTGTTATCGTAGGTTTAGTAATTATTATGGGGAAGGTAAAAATCGACCTTCCTTTGTTTTTTATCCTCTTGAATTTTTTGGAGAAAAGGAGTACAATAAGGTCAGGAAAGGTCAGAGGTGTGAAAATGGGTAATCTGGCGGATTTAATTGAACAATACTTGAGGACGATGTTAGCCCAGCAACAAATGGTGGAATTGCAAAGAAGAGAGTTGGCCAAGATGTTTCGCTGCGCGCCCTCTCAAATTAACTATGTTCTGGAAACCAGGTTTACCTTAGACCAAGGGTATCTCATTGAAAGTAAACGAGGAGGCGGGGGCTATATCCGGATAACACAACTCAAACGGCAAACTCCCGAGAATTTACCGGAATTATTGGATCAATTAATCTCGGAAAAGGTCGATCGAGATGATGTCGATAAGATATTGGACAGGTTGGTCGCGAAAGGGGTGCTCGGATCGGGAAAAGCGCAATTGATTCAATTCTTGATCAAAAAGGAACTTTCCGATTTGCCCGATGATTACAGCAACTATATTCGCGCCAAATTTATTAAAACTCTTTTACTGATTATGGGAACGCAGGTTGATTAAATCCGGAATTTAAAGGAATAATGACCGAAAGGGGAGGCGTTTGAATTTTTCAGCGTCGTAAAATTGCGGCGCGAGATATATATAAATAAGTAATATGAAGAAACTGACCTGAGTTGGAATTGAATCCAAAGAATGGGAGTGAGGAAGGTGCTGTGTCAAAATTGTCAACAACGCCCGGCTACCGTGCATTTGACTAAGATTATCAATTTTGAAAAAACCGAATTGCATCTTTGCGAAATTTGCGCAAAAGCAGCCGGGAATGAGTTGGGGATCATGTTTGGAACTAATTTTTCCTTTCAAAATTTTATTGCCGGCCTATTAGGGGACGGCGAACCAAGTATTGCTCAAAAAACCAGCCTCGGTGGCGAGCCGCGTTGCCCAAATTGTGGTCTGACTTATTCTGATTTTAGAAACGCCGGTTTGCTCGGCTGTGGCGAATGTTATTATCATTTTCGAAGCGGATTGGAACCTTTATTCAAAAAGATCCATGGCAGCGCTACCCATACCGGGAAGGTGCCGCGCCGGACCGGAGGCAAGGTAAGGATCAGAAAAGAGATTCAAGACTTACGCCGTCAGTTGCAACTGGCGATTCAAAAAGAAGATTATGAGCAGGCGGCGAGTCTCAGAGATCAGATTCGCCAATTGGAAAAGGAATTGTAAGGGAGGGTCGAAGGTGAAGCAGGAATTGTTGCCGGTTTGGGTCGGACAAACAAACGGCTCCAAGGATGTGGTAATCAGTAGCAGAATAAGGTTGGCGCGCAACCTGAAAGGAATATCCTTTCCCAGCTTTGCGGATGAAAAACAATTGGCTAAGGTAAATCAGGAAGTACGGCGGGCGGTGCAAGCCAAAAGCGACCTCGGCCTTTCGGAACCCTTGCAAATGGAGGAATTATCACCGGCCGAACGAATGGTGTTGGTGGAAAAACATCTGTGCAGCCCGCAATTTATCGAACAGCCTCATTTAAGGATGTTGGTCTTCAATCGGGAACAGACCGTCAGTATTATGGTAAACGAAGAAGATCATTTGCGCATCCAAACCATCACCCCCGGCTTCTCGCTGGAGGAAGCGTTGGCTTTGGCCAACCGAGTGGACGATTTTTTGGAAGAAACTCTGGATTATTGTTATGATGAGAATTACGGTTATTTGACCGCTTGCCCCACTAATGTGGGCACCGGAATAAGGGCTTCGGTAATGCTGCATTTACCCGGATTGGCGATGGTGGATCAGTTAAAGAAAATTTTGCCGGCTTTGACGCATATCGGAATTAATATTCGCGGGTTTTACGGTGAAGGTACGGAGTCGATAGGCGGAATCTATCAAATATCAAACCAGGTAACTTTAGGGCAGTCGGAGGAGGACTTGACTAATAATTTAAAGAGCATCTGCCGTCAGGTGATTGAACAGGAACGCTCGGTCCGGGAAGCGCTCTATAAAGAGTCGCGATTGAAATTGGAGGATCGATTATGCCGTTCCTACGGCGTTTTAGCTAATGCCAGAATTATAAGCTCGCAGGAAGCTTTGAAATTGTTGTCCGATGTTAAATTGGGTTCGGAGTTGGGCATACTTCCGGGTGTGGATAATAGGACGATTATGGAACTGGTATTTTTGACCAGACCGTCGTTGCTTCAAAAATTAATCGGTAAAGAGCTTTCTCCCGAGGAACGGGACATCTATCGCGCTCAAATAATTCGGGAGAGATTGCAAAGAAAAAACGGAGGTGAGTTTTAATGTTTGAAAGATTTACCGAACGGGCTCGCAAAGTGGTTTACTTGGCGCAACAAGAGGCCGCCAGGTTGGGTCATAATGTGGTTGGAACCGAACATTTACTTTTGGGATTGGTCGTCGAGGGCGAAGGTGTGGCGGCCAAGGCTTTGGAAGTACTCAATATCAGTCTCGACCGGATTAGGCAAGAGGTTGAAAAGATCATCGGCAGCGGTGAAGCCAATCCTTTCGGAGAGATCCCGTTCACTCCCAGGGCCAAACGGGTTTTGGAATTAGCGGTGGATGAGGGACGGCAGATGGGCCATAATTATGTTGGGACCGAGCATATCTTATTGGGGCTAATTCGTGAAGGAGAAGGCGTCGCCGCTCAGGTATTGAAAAACCTGGGCGCCGATCTGGAAAAAGTCCGTAAACAAGTGATTTCTCTCTTAGGCGGGGGAAGCGCGGTTTTCATGGGACAAACACATGGCGGCAAAGGCGCTCACCGTACTCAAACCCTGAATCAATTCGGACGGGACCTTACCGAGTTGGCTAAAATCGGAAAACTCGATCCGGTGATCGGCCGCGAAAATGAAATTGAAAGGGTAATTCAAGTATTGTCGCGCCGGACTAAAAACAACCCGGTCTTAATAGGAGAGCCCGGGGTTGGCAAAACCGCTATCGCCGAAGGTTTGGCGCAAATGATCGTCAAGGGAGACGTACCGGAAATCTTAAAGCAAAAACGGGTAGTTACGCTGGATCTGGGGGCAATGGTCGCCGGTTCCAAGTATCGCGGCGAATTCGAAGAAAGACTGAAAAAAGTGATGGAAGAGATTCGCAATTCCGGAGATGTTATTTTGTTCATCGATGAATTGCATACTCTAATCGGCGCCGGCGCCGCCGAGGGCGCCATTGATGCCGCGAATATTTTGAAACCCGCTTTAGCCCGCGGCGAATTGCAATGCATCGGCGCCACCACCCTGGATGAGTACCGGAAGCATGTGGAGAAGGACGCCGCCTTGGAACGGCGGTTCCAGCCGATAACAGTAGGAGAACCTACGGTGGATGAGACCAGGTTAATCTTAAAAGGTTTGAGGGATCGTTACGAAGCTCATCACCGGGTGAAGATCAGCGACGAAGCCATTGAGGCCGCGGTTCAACTTTCCAATCGCTATATTACCGACCGGTTTTTGCCCGATAAAGCCATCGACTTAATTGATGAGGCCGCTTCGCGGGTAAGGCTCCGGAATACTATTACTCCTCCCGATTTGAAAGAATTGGAAAATCGAATGAATCAATTGCAACAAGAGAAAGAAGCGGCGATCAAAAACGAAGAATTTGAAAAAGCCGCCGGATTAAGGGATGAAGAACAGAAGATCCGGCAGCAACTCGACGACTTGGCCAATGATTGGAAAAACAAACGGAGCAAGCTGGAACCGACGGTTGGAGAAGAGGAAATTGCCCAGGTGGTTTCCAGCTGGACCGGGATTCCCGTTACTAAATTGCAGCAAGAAGAGGCGGAGAAACTGTTAAAGTTGGAGGAAGTGCTCCACCAGCGAGTGATTGGGCAGAATGAAGCGGTGGAATCCGTGGCGCGGGCGGTTCGGAGAGCCAGAGCGGGATTAAAGGACCCGAAACGTCCGATTGGTTCCTTTATCTTTCTAGGACCGACCGGAGTTGGGAAAACCGAGTTGGCCAAGACGTTGGCTGAAGCGCTTTTCGGCGACGAGAACGCCATGGTCCGGATCGATATGTCCGAATATATGGAGCGGCACACGGTTTCACGATTGGTGGGGGCTCCTCCGGGTTATGTCGGCTATGACGAAGGCGGACAATTAACCGAGCAAGTGCGGCGCAAGCCCTACGCGGTCATTCTGTTGGATGAAATTGAAAAGGCGCATCCGGAAGTCTTTAATATCTTATTGCAAGTGCTTGAGGATGGAAGATTGACCGACGCTCAGGGACGAAGGGTTGATTTTAAGAATACGGTGGTGATTATGACTTCCAATGTGGGCGCCAATTTAATCGAGCGTTCAACCGGCATCGGTTTTCAAGCCGCTTCCGATACCGGGCTCGTTGACAATTATGAAAAGATGAAAGAAAAAGTGCTCGATGAATTGAAACGGACTTTCCGGCCGGAGTTTCTCAACCGGATCGATGAGATAATCGTTTTCCACGCCTTGAACCGTGAGGAGATTAAAGCCATCGTGGATCTGATGGTTCAACCGGTTACCCGGCAATTGATGGAGAAGGGAATTACGTTGGAATTGTCGGAAGAGGCCAGAGAACTGCTGGCGAAGGATGGGTTTGATCCGAATTTCGGAGCCCGGCCGTTGCGCCGCGCGGTCCAACGGTTGATTGAGAATCCTCTTTCCGAAGAATTATTAAAAGAAACGTTTAAGCCCGGAACTAAGTTGAAGGCCTCGGTTAAAGACGATCGGATCATCTTTGAACCGGTTGGTAAGAAGGAAAAATCAAAAGCATAATTATTCCGTGCTCCGGGTTCGAAGTTGATGCCGCATTGGGAAGGCAAGTCCGTTCAAATTATTTGAAAAAAGTTGGCCGTATTTTCTGGCCAACTTTTTTCCTTAAAAATTTTTTATGTTTGCGGATGGCCGTCTCCGGACTTGATTATTTCAAAATAGCCTTGCTCGGAATATTCTTGATAAGCCACAGTCAGGCAAATGACTGAAAAAGGAATGGTCAGGAAGACTCCAACACCGAAAGCCACCGCGCCGACGCTTGATAAGATTAGGGCTATTAAACCGTAGATCCAGATGATTAATGGCTCGGTTTTGAAAAAAAGGATTCCTTCTTTGACGGCCGGGAGCGGCGCCGAGTCCTTTTCAATAATTAGAATAAGCGCTATCGTTACCACGACAAGTATTAAGGGACTAAGAGCAACCGTCAGAGCGACGCCTACAACCGGTATGTTCCGGGCGATTAAAAAGACGATCTCCGCCGCTAAACAGATAATTAGCGTCGGTAAAGTTTTTTCGAAATGAGCAAAGATTTCCTTGAACTCAGCCTGTTGATCGCGAAGCAGCTTCAAGATTAAGATCATTAACCCGCCGAAAAGCGGTCCGGCTAGAAGCCCCAAACTAAGAACGGTAAGAATTGAGGCTGCCAGGCCGGGCAGAAAGATGATTCCAAAGTTGTTCAAATATAAATCAATACTCTTTTGAAGGTTTTTTTCAATGTTCATGGGGTTCCCCCTTTGGGTTTAAATAGGAATAGAATTCCCTAGTAAGATCTATTAAGATTAAAGGGGTATTATGCCCGGTTTCTTTGAGGGAAGATGTATTGCAATGAGGAAGAAGCGTTGATGGGTAGAGTGGTTGACGGCTCCGGTGAGAAACATCTTTCCGTTATGGGGAAGCCCGGTTTTAGCTCTGAAGTCGGCTATTGGAATTTCCCTTCCTTCCCTTGTTTAAAATTATCCACCCTTCGGTTCTTAGTTCTTTAATAACTCGGGTAATGGTTTCCCGGGTGGTCCCTAAATCGGCGGCCAACTGTTGGTGGGTTTTGGTAATCTTAATAGTACGGTCGCCATTCCGGGGGTCGGCGAACATGTTTAAAAAGCGTTCTCTGACCCGCCCATAGGCCATATCTTCAAGGCGATTGTCGGTCAGACGCAATCTGCGGCAAAGAATGGCGATAATCTTTAAGGCGATCTCCGGTTTTTGTAAAAGTAAAGCGCGAAAGTCTTCTCTTGTAATAGCGGCCAACTGAAGGTCGGTGGCGGCCACTGCCCGGCAGGATCTCCCCGCATTATCCATTACCGCCATTTCGCCGAAAAATTCATTTTTCCCCAAAACGGCAAGAGTCAATATTTTACCCTCTCGAGTAATTAATTCCAAACTTACCTGGCCCGATTCAATCAAGTACATGGTGTCCCCGGGCTCGTCTTGCTCGAAGACG
The DNA here is from genome assembly GCA_012735315.1 of Bacillota bacterium. Taxonomy (GTDB): domain Bacteria; phylum Bacillota; class UBA4882; order UBA8346; family UBA8346; genus JAAYHS01. The sequence goes on from JAAYHS010000021.1 coordinate 36,803, forward strand.
ACGGTGTTTTTAGCAAGTTTGATCCGGGCGCTTTTGAATAAAAGGGCGTCGATATCGGAGGGAGTGAGTTCATGAAAGAAGGAACCGTTAAAAGGCCCCGCCTTTTGCTGTAGATTTTTCATTGGGCGTTTCTCCGTGGTTAGGATTAAAAATTTATCAGTATTAATTTCGGCGGTTTTTGGCAAGAAGTTAAACAAAAAACAGGGGGGTGAGCGCCCTGTTTTTTGGGTTATATATCCGCTGCCTTTGCTTTACCGCTGTTCATGACTTAAGGGGATTCTTAAAAAATAAAGGAGGTAATCGTTTAAGATCATTATATATTTGATTTCGATTATTGTCGGTGATCTTTATCACAAATTTTGACTTCCGGTGTAAAATAAGATCAATAATAAAGAAAGAAACCGGAAGGGATCGACCTTCCGGTTGAGGAATAAGGATGATTAATTGAGGAGATGGCAACTTTTTCATCGGGACATTAGTATGAAGCTGTTCCATTATCAGGGCTTCCCATACCGAGCAATCTGCTCAAGGCCGCGGTCGCCAGCTCGATCTTGCCGTATTCCTTGATTTTTTCAAGATCCCTGGCTAAGAGCGCCTGGCTGAAGTCGATGGTTATGCCAAGGTGATCGGAAAGCGCTTGCGCTAGACGGTCCCGGCTCAAAGTATCGAGATAGTTCCAATCTTGCACCATGATGCTTTCCGCTTCGGCGGGGGTCAATCCGATGTCAATTAAACGATTGTAGATTCCGCCTTTCATGCCGTCTTTAACCGAATCCCAATCGCCGGCCATGATGGCGGCGATCTGGTCCCGGTCAAGCTTGCCTTTCATCATGGAGCTAATCCGGGAAAGCAGGTCATTCTTAGTAACCCGGCCGAAGGCTTTTAGAAACTTTACATCTCCAGAACTCTGGGAGATGACGGTGACCTCATCTCCGTTTAAGAGGTCGTCAACCGGCGCGGCGGCGTTATTCCGGATTAACACGGTTTCCGGGGTCACTAGGACCATCAAGGGGTCATTTCCCGGTTCTTTTTGGATATTTAATAGACCGCTTCCGGAATCAACGTGGCTGATTTTGCCTTTGGAAACTTCCAACCCGGCCAAGGCATGAATCATCCAGGCCGCTTCAGCCCTGGTGACCGCTTGATCGGGGTGAAATTGCGTTAGGTTTTGATATTTATCCGGCAATAATCCGAGTTTGTTACAGAGCTCGATATAACGGAAAGCCCAATGATCGTTGGGAACATCCGCGAAACCGGCGGACCAATCCTCTCCGAATTTTTCTTCCGGCTTGGCGACGTTAAGGATCCGGCAAATAAAGGTCGCCAGTTGAGCCCGGCTGACCGTTCTTTCCGGTTGAAATTTGCCGTCGGCGAAACTGTTCATCACTTTATGTTCGGCTACGGCATTCATGTGGGAAGCGGCCCAGTGCCCGCCGATGTCCGGATATTTGCTGCCGCTTACCGGTTGATAGTTCAGCGTTTTGCTGATTATTTTAGCCAGTTCGGCCCGAGTAATAGCCTGATCGGGCTTGAAGGTCCCGTCGGGATAACCATTGATTATCCCATTGGTCTCAAGATTTTGGATCGGTTGGGCCGCCCAATGCTCCTGAATATCGGAGAAGGAAGTCGCGGCATACACTTTGGCGCAAAATAGTAAGGAAAGGGTCAAGGATACCGCCAACATTGAATGAAGTCTTTGTTTGGCAATTAACATCGATAATTCTCCTTTCGTCCGGGGACGTAATCTTTGATGACGGCGGTAAACTAAAAGGATATTAGTTAAACGCCGCTTATTGGTAACGTGAAGCAAATTAAAAATAGAAACTTTACATAATATAATATTATATCAGGTAATTCTCATTATAACAGGGAGTTCCTTTAAGTAATTGTTGGCAGGATTGGTTGCTCGGTTTGTTTCCGGAATTAACCGGATCGGTTGGGAGCGAACGGTTATTGCGGCTTCGTTTTTTAAACTTTATAACATCAAAACGCCGGTTCGGCTCGAAAATTGCAGGTTAGTATTTGGCGTTATTGTGGATGATTGGCAAGAATGGCAAGCAGGATGAATCCGGACTGATACGGTTCGGTGATTATTTGATCTAAATCAGTGTTAATTAAAGCATAATTAGTTTATTTGCGGCGGAGGAAGACTGTCATGAACTGTTATAACGCGCGGAAATATCTTGAGGAACTGGCGGCGGGGGAAATCAGCAGTCCTTTGGCCCGCCGGCTTCAGGAACATCTACGCTCCTGCCCGGGCTGCCGGGAAGAATACCAAATGATGAAACAGGCGTTGGAGCTGATGCGGTCAGGTCAAGGGATTGAGTCGCGGCAGCGGTTTAACTCCGTTTGGCGGCAGCGCGTCCGCCAAGAAGCCATTATTAAAGAGGCCGGCCGACGGGGCTTTTTTGCGGTTTTCAAGACCAACACCTTAATTCCGGCCTTGGGTGTGCTGGCGGTGGCGCTGGTATTTGTGGTATTTAGTATTTTTAACCGTTTCGTTGCGGGAAATCAAGTGAAGGAAACCGCTCTCTATCAGTTGCGGATTATGGATTTCGGCCCTGATGAAGAGCGGGTTCGGGAGGTAATCGCCATTTTCGACCAATATCGGGAAGAATACCGGGACGGCGGCGTCCCACCCGGCGACTCTAACCGAGAGGGAGCTTTATTAATTTATCAGGGTTTAACCGAAGAGGATCTGGAGAGTTTCAAGCTGGAGTTGGAAAAGGCCGGGGCCAAGGTGGAGTTTGGGAAGGAAGGAAAGTAACTTGGGGTTCGGCATTGGCGATTAATCATAAGTGATGTATAATATTGACTTGTTAGAAACATTGGGAGGCAAACCATGGTTCAACCGATTCGGATTATGCCATGCCTTGATGTGCAAAACGGGCGGGTCGTCAAAGGCGTCCACTTTGTGGATATCCGGGATGCGGGCGATCCGGTCCAATGCGCATTGGCGTATTGCGACAAAGGCGCGGACGAGCTGGCGATGCTCGACATTACGGCTACGGTGGAAGGCAGGGCTACCATGCTTGATGTGGTAAAGCGGGTCGCGGAGGTAACCACCGTTCCCCTTACGGTCGGCGGCGGAATCTCCGATTTAAAATCAGCCGCGGCCGTGCTGAACGTGGGAGCGAATAAAATATCCGTCAGCAGCGCCGCCTTTCGGAGACAGGAATTAATCCCGGAACTCGTCAAAGAATTCGGCGCCGATAAAGTGACGGTGGCCATCGATGTGGACCGGAACGCATCCCTGCCTTCGGGTTATGAGGTTTATATCGACGGCGGGCGTACCGCCACCGGAGTAGACGCGGTGGAGTGGGCCAAGCGGATTGACGGTTACGGCGTCCCGGTTATTCTTCCTACCAGCAAAGCCGGTGACGGTTCGCGGAGCGGTTATGATTTACCGGTGATTAAAGCCATTAAGGAAGCGGTTTCAGCGGAAGTGGTGGCTTCCGGCGGAGCGGGAAAGTTGGAGCATTTTTATGAGGCGGTCCAGGCGGGCGCCACGATTTTATTGGCCGCATCCATCTTTCATTTCGGTATTATTGAGATTAAGGCTTTAAAAGAATATCTACGCAGCCGGGGGATTGAGGTCGCGGCTCAATAATCCGCATCCGCGTCTTTTGTCCGGCGACCGAGTTGAGCTCCCTGGAGTCCGAAACTAATTATGTATGGTGATTCCGCAAAGGCATTAATTCCGTTTATTCTACCGACTATTTTCAAGCATTTTCAAAAAAGCGGAGGGTTTTAAAGACCTTCCGCTTTGGTTGTACGCCCGGCATGGGCGTTGTCTATAGGGTGGAAGTCCCGAACGGGGGCTGGCGAGCGCCTACCGTTAGCGGAAGGCAAGGGTGTTAACCGCGAGGTTAAATCTGAAGGAAGCCGGATGCAA
>JAAYHS010000150.1 GCA_012735315.1 Bacillota bacterium
ATCTAGGGTCGATTCGGGCCGTTACCGATAAAGAAGGCAAGAAGGTCTGGAGCGCGGATTATTTGGCCTTCGGGAAGCAGTTTGGTGAAGAGAAGAACTCGGATTATCCGGATTTCGAGGAGTTGCATAGTTTTACCGGGAAGGAGTATGAACCGGATACCGGGTTGCATTATTACAATGCACGGTGGTACGACTCGGATTTGGGGAGGTTTATTAGCGAAGACCCGGTGGCGGACCCGAATAATCCGAATTTGTATTCGTATACGGCGAATAACCCTTTGCGGTGGATTGATCCGACTGGACTTGATTTTAGTGATGACTGGGCAGCACAAGATGAATCGGACACAGAGAATACTAGTAACTTAACAGAGGATGAATTGACTGATATAGGTTATTATTACACAGGTTATTTATATGGCGACCCAACTATTACAGCTCCTCCAGTTGAAGGTGTTACAATCACTTATACCGAAAATTCTGATGGTACTACTACAATGACGATTACAACTAAAAAAGAGACAGGTATTGCAGGTATTACCGGAACTTCTTCATATTCATATACATTTAACTCAGATGGTAAAGTAATTATTGAATCGGAACATATTACTTTTATTAACCAGGATGGCCAAACAATTACTGTAATAACTACAAACAATTATGATAAAGTAACGCAAACCTACACATTGTATGATAAAGAAGGGAACGTTGTTGATAGCAGTACAAATGTATATGATTATAAGGCAGGAGAATCGCCACTTTACTCATTTGAAAACCCTGGAAGTGGTAGACTTAAAAGCAAAGAGGAAGGAAATCAAAAATTGATGTTTTCCATTAAAGGGATGGATAAAGCATATCAATTAGATTATCGTGTTGCGTTTGCATATTTATCGATGGTGGCTGAAGCTCGAATATATGGAATTGATGCACCATCGTTAGGCCTTTGGAGTGCATACCGTTCAGATAAACGGCAAAAAGAATTGTGGGATGATAGAGTGAAAGAATTATTAAAAGATCCAAAATGGGCTGCAATAGCAAAAGTTGATAAAAATGCTTTTGAAAAGGAAGTGGCTAGAGGGGTAGCACGTCCAGGGACGGGGCCGCATAGAACTGGAAGGGCTGTAGATCTAAATATTGAAGGTATGTTAAATAAGCTTTGGAATGCTGCAGCGGAAAGAAAGACCGATACATTCCAATGGTTGCAGGATAATGCTTCAAGATTTGGTTTTTATAATTATTACGATGAACCCTGGCATTGGGAATATAATCCAAAATCATATTAATTGCAGAATTCTTAGTTTTAAATATGAAAGAGGTGTTAGAATTGAAGAAACTTATTTACATTTTAATTTTAGGATTATGCTTAACCACTATTTCTATATTCAAATGGAAAGATATTAGGACATATTTTGCCCGACCACAAATAAAGTCTATTAGAGTGGCGGTCGCTCAAGAAGATCCTAGGGTAAAAGAAGAAGTGGAAATAAAGAAGTTATTAGCTAAAGAGTTTACTCTTGATGGAGATTTCAATGATTCAGAATACGAAATTCTAATCATAAGAGATTGGTCATTTGGGCATGTGAATGGGAAAGGTTTTGTAGCAAGAAAAACTACCATTGGATGGGAAGTAGTACCTTATGCTAAATGGAATCAACTAATAGAAGAAATGCCTGAAGATATTCGATTGAAGTGGGGGGAATATATGAATCCGGGAGATTAAGTGAACAATAGAATTCCGGCAGTAGTGTTATTTTAACAACACTTCAGGCAATAGACTTTTCTGAATTCTCACCATAAAACCTTGACCAATCATCCGGGTAGAAATTACAGCCAATCACGGAAAAATATTAACATTAATCGCGGGGCGGCCCATCTTTTTCCTGCCTGGTAGTCGTCACCTTCCGGTAAAGCGAATCAAGAAATCCGGGATCATTTGTGGTAGTGTCAAGAATTTTGCGCACATTTCAGAGTGACCTGATATATATGGGTTTTATCCTACTCTTGGTCCTGAAATTAACTAATTCATAGGTTTGAGGAAACGCTCTCCTGAATCGATAATTGTCCACTCAACTTGGGTAAACGGTCTCCGAGAATGGTGTATGATTTCCCCGTTTTTTGGAATTCGAAATGACGTTGTATCACATTTCCTTTCGTGGCTTTGCCTTTTTTACCCTCTTTGCTGAAATTGCTTGAAAAAAACGGCTTCAAAGCAGAGAGGGTGGCCGGAGGCCGGGTGAGTCGGGTTTTGGCAAAAGTGATTTAGTCTAAAAT
>JAAYHS010000001.1 GCA_012735315.1 Bacillota bacterium
AACGAACCCCAAAGCACCACCCGAATTAATCAACTGGAAACTGGGAACGATCCCTAAAGCAACACCTAAGTCAATAAACCGCTCAGCTCACCTTAATTTTGACGCCCACCGGCTCGCCCCGGAACAAACGGGCGATCCCTTCCTCGACGGCTCCCGGAATCACTAAATCAGCTTGTTGGATTAACTCTTGCGGAGAGCCGTTCATCGCCACTCCGAAACCGGCTGTTTCCAACATATCAAGGTCGTTATGACCGTCACCGAAAGCGATAACTTCGTTCAATGACAATCCTAAATAATCAGCCAACCAGCTTAATGCTTGGCCTTTGGAAGCCAAAGGATCAAAAACTTCCAAAAACCAATCGTCGGTGAGTTGGTCCGGCGGCCAAAGAATGATATTCGGGGTTGGCCGGAGTTCTCCGACTAATTTCGCAAGCGGCCTTAACTCAGCTTCGGCGCCAGTGAAAAGATGCTTAATGACTGAATTTTGATTCAAATGCTCCGGCGCCAAGCGACAACCTTCTCCGCCCCCAAACAACCACTTTCCTCCGGAGGTTGAAACCTTGGTAGTGTAATAAATCCCGTCTTCCGAAAGACGGAAGTGATCGGCCCGAGAAGCGCCTAATATTCCAGGTAACTTTCTTTCAAGATTAGTCCTGAGAGGCTGTGACTTTATAATCGTCTCCGTGAGAGGATCAATGATAATCGCCCCGGATTGAACGATGACCGGAATCCGGATCTCAAGTTCCTCGACTAAAGCACGGGTTTTTTCCCAACTGCGCCCGGTAGCGATAGTCACTAATGTATTATTTTCACGAAGCGTGTTAACGGCTTCCCTGGTGGCCGGGGTTATCCGGTCCGAACCATACTCTACCAAGGTGCCGTCCAAGTCAAAAACCGCTAGTTTAAAACGTTTAAAATCCATCATTATCTCCTTTAGGTTTAAATCTAACATAGAATCAATAACGAGTCAAATTTAATAACATTCATCATGATAACTTTAGTCAAATTTCCACCATCGAAATAATCCGCGAAATCTGCGTCATCTGTGCAATCTGGGTCAAAAAATTAAGCCAACCCGATGGTTGACTTTCGTTGCAATCCAGCTTAACGGCGGTTATCCAAAAGAGATCACTGTGGACTGGTCGTCGACGTAATTGGGAGCGTCCACTAAAATCACATCGACCCCGATTTTTTTAATCCGCTCCCAGGGGATGACGAAGTCTTCATTCTTCCCGAACAGCCATAAAATTTTTCCCGGTCCGGGGACGATAATCGCCTTAATCTTGCCGGTTTCGGCATCGATTTCGAGATCGCTGGCCAACCCGAGCCTTTTGCCGTCCAAGATATTAACAACCTCACGCTCCCTAAGTTCTGAGGTTTTAGTCAACAACCGAACTCGCCCCTTTCAACTTAATCATATGCAAAAGGCATTAATTTTGGAACAACACCCGTCCCGGGATCCTACAGCTGAACGGAAAAGTTCTTTTTGAGATTCCTAAAAACGGTTTTATAATATTAATTGACATTAGCTAGACTATTTTATATAATGCCTATATTATAGATAGACAAAAGGTGATTTAGTTGGGTAACAGTCTCGCGGAAATCTTCTGGAGCGCAACCCTCTCCGATTTGAAAAAAGGCTACCTTTACGAACCTCCCAGCGGGGAATTTGTCTGCCTGATCTGCGGAGCGCGCTTTACTAAAGGTCGGATTTATGACCTGGACGGCCTCCTCTATGAGGCGGAAAAGGCGGCCCAAATCCATCTGGAAACGGACCACTCATCCATGTTTCAATTCTTGCTTGACATGGATAAAAAATATACCGGACTGACGGAACATCAAAAGTCCTTAGTGTCACTATTCCATCAAGGCCTGAACGATAGGGAAATCGCTGCCCGGATGGACGGGGTCAGCCTCTCCACCGTCCGCAACCACCGGTTCGCCCTCCGCGAGAAGATGAAACAAGCCAAAATCTTCTTGGCGATCATGGAATTACTTGAGACAAAAATGCAGTCGGATACAAATGATAAATTCATCGCGATCCCCCGCTCCGCCCGGATGGTCGACGAACGTTTTGCCATCACCACCGCGGAGAACGAGGCGATCATCAGACGCTACTTCCCGGAAGGACCGGATGGTCCGCTATCCGAATTTCCCGTCAAGGAAAAACGGAGGGTGATCATCATCAAGCAACTGGCCCAAAGATTTGATCCGGACCGGAAATATACCGAGAAGGAAGTCAACGCCATCTTGGAAGCAACCTATCATGATTATGTGACTTTACGCAGGTATCTGATCGAGTACGGCTTCTTAGACCGGTTACCGGACGGAAGTTGCTATTGGGTGAAGGGCTGAAGGAGAACTTTGATTTGGAATTTCCTGCCGGAGGTATGAACGGAACCGGTCCGGTGGGTAGAGCAAATGATAAAATCGATATAAGGAGCATTCAAATGGAACGACGCAAAGAATTAATTCAAGAATATAAAAACCGCAAACCGAATATGGGAGTGTATCAAATCAGGAATAAAGCTAACGGTAAAATCAAGGTTTTAAGCAGCCTTAATCTGGATGCGGCTTTGAACCGCTTTCAATTTGACCTCAAGATGGGCCTAA
>JAAYHS010000151.1 GCA_012735315.1 Bacillota bacterium
GGACTACGGCGTAATAAATCCGTTCAATGCGGTGTTCTTGGATTTCTTTACTAAGCTTGGCTTGAATCTCGGCGCTTTTAGCGAAAAGGATCAAACCCGAAGTGCCGAAATCCAACCGGTTAACCGGACGAATCTTGGCTTTGATCTTTTTTTTCTGAAAATAATAAGCCACCCGGTTGGCCAAAGTGCCGGATTTAATACTTCCGCTGGGATGAACGGCCAGCAAAGGAGGTTTATTGAGTACCAGCAAATCATGATCTTCATAAATGATATCCACCGGGAGCGGTTCGGGTTCAAGCGCCGGTTGAGCTTCATTAAGAGCATAGACGGTGATATGGTCTCCCGGCTTTAGCAATGCTTGCGAATGGGCCTTTTTACCGTTGCGGTAAACCAGCCCCTTAAAGAAATATTTGCTTAAACTCCTTCCCGATAGCGGGGAGTGTTTTTTCAAGTATTCCGATATGGAAACCGGTTCCGTCGAGTGATAGTCAAGTTCCAGTTTTACTTGCCGCATCATTTACTCCGTTATTCTTTAAAATCATTACCGGACCCCCGATTAATCATATTTTACCCGCCCTTTGCTTTGATGTCAAAAATTTGTTTAACAACTTTGATTTTAAACCGCCTTCCGACCAATCAGCCCGCCCCGATAGACGGCGCCTGAAAGGAGGCCTGAGTTCCGCAAACCGGGACTAGAGCCGGCAACCGAATTATCGGTTTACAAAAAAATGGTCGCCTGTTATAATTAAAATCAACTTCGAGAGGAATAAGCGTTTAACTTCTCGAAAAAATGTAGGATGGTAGGGAGGCAGAAAAATGATTGTCGTGATGAACCCGGGGGCTACCGAAGCTCAGCTTGAACATGTCAAAAAAAGGTTGGAAGAATGGGGTTTCGGAACTCATTTTTCCAAAGGGGTCGAACGGACGGTTATCGGGGTAATCGGCCCTAAAAAGGCGGGCATCTTAGAATCGCTTGAAGCCATGGCGGGGGGCGATAAAGTTATCCCGGTTTTACAGCCTTTTAAACTCGCCAGCCGTGAATTTAAAAACGAGAGGACCCAAGTAAAGGTGGAGGATGTAGTTTTCGGCGGGTCCAAAATAGTGATCATCGCCGGTCCTTGCGCGGTGGAAAGCGAAGAGCAAATGTTCGAAACAGCCCGGATGGTTAAAAAGGCCGGGGCGTCGATGCTCCGCGGCGGCGCTTTCAAACCTCGCACTTCGCCTTATGCTTTTCAAGGTTTGGAAGAAACGGGTCTCCGAATTTTAGCAGATGTCCGCCGCGAGGTGGGGATTCCTTTTGTTACGGAAGTGGTTAATCCCAGAGAAGTCGATTTAGTGGCTCAATATGCCGATATGCTTCAAATCGGCGCCCGGAATATGCAGAACTTCACTCTGCTTAAAGAAGTCGGTAAAACCGATAAGCCGGTGCTCTTAAAACGGGGATTGGCGGCGACGATTGAAGAATGGTTGATGGCCGCCGAATACATTTTAAGCGAGGGCAATTACCGGGTAGTCCTTTGCGAACGCGGGATTCGCACCTATGAGACTTCGACCCGGAATACTTTGGATTTAAGCGCGATTCCATCGATTCAGCGCCTTAGTCATCTTCCGGTTTTGGCGGATCCCAGTCACGGGACGGGAAAACGCTACTTGGTGGCTTCATTATCGAAGGCCGCCGTTGCCGCCGGAGCCGACGGACTGTTGATTGAGGTTCACCCAAACCCGGAAACCGCTCTTTCCGACGGCCCTCAATCCTTGAACTTTACGGAATTCGAAACTTTAATCTCTCAAATCGGCCCCGTTGCCAATGCGGTAGGGCGGGAAATATAAAATGAGGTCTCAAAAGCGGCTAAAGATCGGGATTGTGGGTTTGGGTCTGATGGGCGGTTCTTTGGGCATGGCTTTGGTTAGAGCGGGTTATACGGTATCCGGTTGGGACCAAAGCGCGGTCGCCAGGCAAGAAGCCTATCGTGTGGGCGCGCTTAGCCGGCTTTCCCACGACCTTAGAGACGCGGTGTCTCAAGCTTCGGTCGTCTTTATCGCTACGCCGGTCGAATCTATTCCGGCAACGGTGCGGGAATGTATTCCTCTTGTAAAACAGGGAACCATTTTTACCGATCTGGGTAGTATTAAGCAGAATATTCTGGAGGAAGTATACGGCTTTTTACCGGAGGGTTATCATTTCGTGGCCGGTCATCCGATGACCGGCTCGGAACAACAGGGCATCGGCGCCGCCGATCCGTTTCTGTTTCAAAACGCCGCTTATGTGATAATCGAAGATCCGCGTATTTCTAAAGAGGCTGCCGCCGTAATCGTTGAAATAATCCAAAATACCGGGGCTCAAATAATAAAACTCGCCGCGGTCGAACATGACCGGATTGTGGGAATGGTTTCCCATTTGCCTCATTTGGTGGCGGCGACTTTAGCCAATACCGCCGCCAATGCCGAGAATACCTTTCCGGGCACTTTGGCGTTGGCGGCCGGGGGATTTCGGGATACCACCCGGATCGCTTTGGGCGCGCCGGAAATATGGCGCGGTATTATCTGGGGAAACCTGGGGCAGGTATTAAAGGCGATCGATTCTTTTCAAACCGAATTGGACCGCTTAAAAGAAATGTTACGCTCCGGGAATCATGCGCAACTCGATCGGTTTTTAGCTCAAGCTCAAGAAATACGGCGCGGAATTCCCGCTAAAAATAAAGGTTTTTTAAGCTTGTTGCATGAATTGGTAGTGACCATTGAGGATCGTCCGGGCGCAATCGTTGAAGTTTTAATTTTTTTGGCGGAAGCCGGATTGAATATCAAAGATATTGAAATTTTACGAATTAGAGAAGGAACCGGTGGAACGCTGCGCCTGGCTTTGGAAAGCGATGCCGCGGTTGATCAAGCGGTAAAAGTCCTGGAAACGCAGGGGTTTACGGTAAGAAAAAGATAGAGTGGAATTTTTATGGTTGGACGTAGAAAATCGAGGATAAGCAAGCCATTTATGAGCAAATCGGGAGTAATTTATGGGATATGATTTGCATACACATTCAACCTATTCCGACGGGGCTTTACAACCGCGGGAATTGATCCGAAAGGCGGTTGAAAGCGGGTTAAAGGGGATTGCGCTTACTGATCACGACACTGTTTCCGGACTTGACGAGGCTTTTGAAGAAGCCGAAAAATACCGCTTTACTTTCATCCCCGGAATCGAGCTGACTACCGACTATGGAGATGTCGAGGTTCATTTACTCGGGTATAATTTAGATTATAGAAACGAGGCTCTCCTTCGAAAATTAAAAGCGGTTTTGGAATCACGCGCCGAAAGAGCCCGCTTGATAGTTAGCCGTTTGAATAAAGCCGGAATTCCGTTGCTCTGGGAGAACGTCAAAGCGGAAACTAATAGTGATTTTATCGGAAGGAGCCATATTTACCGGGCGTTGGAAACTCTCGGCGTTACGGCCGGTTATGGAAGAGACGCTTTCAACTATTTTTTAGGCAAAAACGGAGTTGCCTATGTGCCGCACCGCGAGATCGGGACTTTTGAGGCGCTGGATTTGATTTTAAAAACCGACGGGATCCCGGTTCTGGCGCATCCGGGAAGAATGACCGATGAGCGATTAATCCGGAAGTTAGTCGACCATGGACTGCGGGGGATTGAAGTTTATTATCCGACTCATACTCCGCAATTAATCAAACGCTATCTTCAACTCGCCGCAGCTTATCAACTGATCGTCACCGGAGGTTCCGATTATCACGGCGTTTTTGGCGACAAAAATTTAGGCGACGCTCAGGTGGGTAATGTTTTCGATTGGTATAAGCCAAAAATTTCAACCAAAAATCTTTAAATTCCCTATTTACAGACGGAATTATTTTAGGTATACTATTACATGCGTCATGAATACTCGGGCGATTAGCTCAGTTGGTGAGAGCACCTGCCTTACAAGCAGGGGGTCGTAGGTTCGAGTCCTACATCGCCCACCAATTACAGTGAACAGTGGACAGTAAACAGTAATCAGTTTTGTTTGGTAGTCATATTCGGGAATTCAAATCGATTACTGATCACTGATCACTGACTACTGATCACTGAAAAACGGAGCCGTGGTGTAGTCGGTTAACATGCCAGCCTGTCACGCTGGAGATCGTGGGTTCGAGTCCCATCGGCTCCGCCAAAAATATGATAACGGCTAAAAACTAAAAAAATATTTATGATTCAACTTGATCTTTGACGGAAGATAATTTATAATTGATAACTGAAATACGCCACGATAGCTCAGTTGGTAGAGCAGAGGACTGAAAATCCTCGTGTCGCTGGTTCGATTCCGGCTCGTGGCACCATCTCCGGAAGCTGGAATCTGAAAGCTGGAGAATTTTAAAAGTTTCCAATCTCTTGAATAAGCGGAAGTAGCTCAGCGGTAGAGTATCGCCTTGCCAAGGCGAGGGTCGCGGGTTCAAATCCCGTTTTCCGCTCCAAAAAGTAAATAATTTATGTTATAATATAGATGACCCTCTCTGAGGGTCAAAGTTTACTAAGAAAGCGTATCATAATATTAGCCCTTTATTTGTAAATCGGCGGCATAGCCAAGCGGTAAGGCAGAGGTCTGCAAAACCTTTATTCCCCAGTTCAAATCTGGGTGCCGCCTCCAAAAGTTAATCAATTGCCGAAGTGGCGGAACTGGCAGCCGCAAGGGACTTAAAATCCCTCGGTCCTATAAGACCGTACCGGTTCGATTCCGGTCTTCGGCACCAAAATTTAAAACCAGCGCAGCTGGTTTTTTTTATACGAAGACCGGAATCAGAACCGATGTTGCGAACCATGGACAGCAAATTGTATTCTTGATAACGTGATGAAGGACAAAAATCCCAACTGCTGGATATTTTGTCCTTCATTTATTATTAAGGTTGAATACAATTTGCATAGGCGAGCGCGCCGGTTCGGATCAGGATGATGAGTCCTGAGTTTTTTTCAATTTTTTCTTGATGTTGATCAGATGACGTTGCCGTTGGACTAAATAACGACTGATCCGATTTTTAATCTCCTCCGAAGCGGACTGGAAATCGAGAGCGACCCAAGTGTGTTCAGGATCTTCTTCTTCCAATCGAATTATTTTTCCGATAATGATCAAAGGTTTAGAGTTGTCCGGCAAAGTAAACTTACAGGTTAAACTATGATTCAACTTTAAAGAGGGAGTTGTTTTAACCAGAGCCAATAATCCGGTGATCGACAAATTCCGTACTTCCCCGGGTTGCTCTTTGAAGTTATCATAATAGCTAAAAGGCAAATTAACATCTAAACGCATAAAACTTCGCCGGGTCGAATAATCGACTTCGGTCGGTCGTTTGACCACCACCCTCGGAAGTTCGCCTTGTTTAACTTCAATGAGTTCGGTTAATAACCGGTAGTCGTGGCCGTCTTCTTCATCGCGGCTAATCAGTTTCAAGCCGGTTTCGGGAGGAAGATGATAAACCAGCGGTTCATTATCCTTAAATAATAAAGTCAAATGTTCCGGGTTAGGGTTTCGAATTATATAGGCTTGAATGGATCTTTTAAAACCACTTATATCGAATTTAAGCTTAATGATTTTACCCGGCCGTAAAAGACGATTCAACAATTCCAAGGCGCCAATCCGTCCTTTCGTTCGGTTAACCTTTTAATTAAAGATCGTTTATTATATTTTAACATAATATTTTCATCGGTAGTATGATCATTATCGTTTATAGGTCTATAGTCCCCCGTGTCTCAATTAATACTAAAAACAACTTAAATCTGGCCTGAGTGTAAAGATTGACCGATATATGAACTAGGAAATAATTTAACTCAATGATTTTACGGGGGTGATCCAGTTGAAGCGAAAGTCTCAAAACCTGACCGGTCCTGTAAATACTCAGAATCAAACTTGTAAGGTGGAATTCCACCCCCGCCATCATAAGTTGGTGGTCAGGGATTTAAAGACGGGGCGATATGCCAAAAAACCAAATAAGCGCTAGTGTTTAGCCATTAACAAAATGGGACTTTTCCGTATGAATCGATCTTTTTTAAGACATACTATGGTTACCAAGGAGGCAGCTGATTGAATAACGAAGAAACCTATCACGAAGAAGATCCTTACGAACCGGTCCCCGGAAAACATAACGAACCGCCGCTGGAACAACCAATCCGGCAAAGCCCGCGCAAACAAAAATTAATTTTACAAAACTTAAAAGCGGTCGGTCAAACGACAACGGCGGCGCCGGTCGAAAGCAGAATCCACACTATGATTATTATCGGTCAAATTGAAGGTCATTTAATTTTGCCGCCCAAAAACAAAACCACCAAATATGAGCATATCATCCCTCAATTAATAGCGATTGAACAGAATCCGAATATCAAAGGATTATTGGTAATTCTGAATACGGTGGGGGGAGATGTTGAAGCCGGATTGGCGATCGCGGAAATGTTGGAAAGCCTCTCCAAAGCCACAGTTTCGCTGGTGTTGGGCGGAGGTCATTCCATTGGAGTGCCGATCAGCGTTTCCACCGATTATAGTTTTATCGCCGAAACCGCCACCATGACCATCCATCCGTTAAGATTAACGGGATTGGTGATCGGAGTGCCGCAGACATATGAATATCTTGATAAAATGCAAGATCGAGTTATTAAGTTCGTTACCAGTCATTCTAAAATTTCCGAGGAAAAATACAGAGAGTTAATGTTCCGAACCGGCGAATTGGTAAGAGATGTCGGTACGGTTTTAGTAGGGAGAGACGCCGTCAACGTGGGATTAATCGATGAGGTCGGCGGCATCAGCCAAGCGATTAAAAAACTAAACGAATTGATCGAGTTGAAAATTCCTCCCCGAGGGAAGGAGCCGCAATAATGTTTTTATATACCATCATTTCACCGGAAGCGATCTTTGACGAGTCCGGGTCGGAAACCGGAGTAGCGCAAAACGAGGTGGAAATCCGGCGGGGCGAAACCAGTTTAGTGGCTCAGGCGCTACCGGATGGACAGTTTAAAATAACCCGAATCATCAGCACCGATCCTCAAGATTATCTTAAACCGGAATGGCAACCCGGAACAATAATGACCATTTTTTAAAGGCTGTTACAAAATGGATTTTTACCATTCCGTCCGCCCTGGGTTCCCTGGGCCGGCAAAAAATCATTCTAAGCCCGATAAACGGGCGCTGGTGATTCGGAGAGCCTAATCTAGGACCGTTTCATGGGCCTTGAGAATAGTTGCCCGGCCAGGTCCTTTAGGGCCCGGCGGAAACGAAGGAAGCATCGGGGTGTTGTCTATTTTGCAACAACCCTTGTTTTTATTATATTAAGTTATATGAAAAAGAACTTCTTTGATATTCGCCACGCTTTGTTACGGATAATTATCAGATATTTGAAGCAGGAACTTACCTGAATCCAAGCGAATATCATAAGATGAATTCATTATCAAGAAACTAGTTTCGGATTCTTTTTTTAGGAGGATCTTATTTGTCATCGCTACTTGAAGGATTATTAAGCTTAATCGGAGCGCTCGGACTTTTTTTATATTCCGTATATCGTTTTGGTGACGGCGTTCAAAAAATGGCCGGTGAAAAAATCAGAGCCATCTTGGAAACTCAAGCTCGGAAGCCATTTTCCAGCATGTTGACCGGGTTTGGGATGGCGGCCGCGTTACAGAGTAACTTTTTAACCTTCGGTATGATTTCCAGTCTAATGAATGCTGGATTGTTAGGGCTTTTACCCGCATTATGGCTCATGATCGGCGTAAATTTCGGGATGACCATCAATGCTCAGTTAATGGCTATTAATGTAGGAGTAGTCTTATTTATATTACTTTTCTCCGGTTATTTACTATATTTTTTCAGTAAACGCCGTAATTTACATTATCTGGGACAAGTTGTTTTCAGTTTGGCATTGATGTATTTAGGCTTTTCAATATTTCATCAATCGTTTCAAATTATTGTCGCCAATTCGCAAGCGGCCGTTTTCTTAAAAACGATTTTCTTAAAACCCTGGTATGGTTTTTTATTGGGTTTAAGTTTGGCGGCTTTATTCCGCAGCAGCAACACGATGGTGGCTATTACTCAAGCCATTGTCGGAGTAGAATTGGGGTTGCCGACGCCGCTATTTTTAAGCGGCGCCTTCGCGATGGTAATCGGAGCCAATGTCGGCACTACGATCATCAACATGTTGATCGGTCTCGACCGTTTAGCTATTGTTAAAAAAGCCAATTGGCTTCATTTTTCATTTAACATGACAACCGGCCTGCTTTGGCTGGCCTTCCTGCCTTTCGCCTATCAATTGGTTGAACATGCAAGCCTAATTTGCAGTTCCTGTTTTCAATGGTTTCAGACCTCGATCTTTCAATGGCCGGCGGCAGCCAACCATTCGCCGGAGCGTTGGTTTAATGTTTGGCAGTTGGCATTGGCCCATTCACTCTTTAATATGTCGGTGATCGTCCTCTGGTTTCCGATCACGATTATCGCTTCCAAGATCGGTTTTGGGGCTGTAACTGATAGAACAAAGTTCGGTTCCAACGGAAAAACTTATTTGGACCGTCGTGCTTTACAAAGTCCGGCGCTGGCTTTAATCTTGGCTGCGCATGAAATTAACCACATGGCCGCACTCACTCTGGAAATGTTAAAAATGTCCCGCCAAGCTTTTCTCAAGGAGCAACTTCATTTACTTGACAGTATTGAAAAAAATGAAGTGATCGTAGATGATTTACAAGAACAAATAACGTTTTATCTATCGGCTTTGTTATCCCAAAACTCATTGACCGAGGTTCAATCCCGTCGCTTGGCCAATCTGTTGCATATTGTGGTTGATATCGAACGGGTTGGCGATCACGCCACCAATATCGGGCGGTTAGCGGACAAAAAGCATCGGGAACAACTGCCGTTTTCGGAAATAGCTCTGAATGAGATCGAATTATTTTTTGGGAAAGCCTTTGATTTGTATAACAAAGCTTGTTTAAGCATCCGGGAAAACAATCCCGAACTGGCGAAACAAATAATGAATCGTGAAGAAAATATCGATAAACTCGAGGAAGAGTTGCGTCAAAACCATATTCACCGTTTGAACCAGGGGAAATGTTGGCCCGGCTCGGGGGTTGTTTATGTCGAACTTTTAAGCAACTTGCTGCGGATAGCCGCTCACTCCGCTAATATTGCCCTGAAAGTCCTGGAAGAAGGAGAATCCGGATGAAACGGGATAATCGAAAAACAACTGAAAAATCCCAGCTTAGTTTGAAAGATGAACGAATTGTCGCTCAACAAGTGGAAATCACCGGAGTATTGTTCCTCGGGTTAGCCGCATTGTCGCTGATCGCCGTTTTTTGGAACGGCGCCGGTTTTATCGGCGAGATTCTAAAACGGGCTCTTTTTTTGCTCTTTGGTGAACGGGGCGCCTTAATTCCGATTATTTTCTTAGGGGTTACCGGATGGACGATGTTGTGTTGGTCGCCGGAACGGCGGATGACCAGACAGATATTGGCCATGGGGATGCTTTGCTTATGGGGATTGGTAATTTTACATATTCTCAGCGGCGTCGAATTGGACCGGGAGAATTGGAATTCCGCCGTCGAAGGCGCGGGCGTTATCGGGCATGCCATCGCTTTGTATTTGTTTTTATGGTTTGACAAAATGGGCACCCTGGTTTTATTGATGATTTGGTTGGCCATAGCGGCGATTCTCGCCTTAAACCGTCCTTTGATAATCCTTTGTGCCGGTCTTTTTGCAAAACCGAGCCAACCCGGCCCCACAACACCCGTTCTAAATTCATCACGGGATTCGAAAACTAAAGATGCGGCGCAGCTCATCAAAAAATTGGCCGCCGTCGATCATTCCCGGGAGCCTGCTCCCCAAAAAGAAGTTTCTTTTTCGAATAAAGAAAGCAAAACCGGTAAAATTTTGGCTTCGCTTCAAAGTATGCTCAAAGAGAAAGAAAAGGCCAAGCAAAATTTATTCCCCAAAAAAGATAACTTTCACCCTTCCGGTTTTGTATATCGGGATTTGCCGCCGGGTTCGTATCAATTACCAAGTATTGAATTGGTCAATGTCCCCGGTTCGACAACCAAAAAATCGATTCGGCGGGTCGATCAATCGGCTCAGTTGGAAGAGACCCTGGCCCATTTCGGAATTCGGGCGAAAGTAATCGAAGTCCATCATGGACCGGTAATAACCCGTTATGATTTGCAACCCGCTCCCGGAGTAAAGGTCAGTCGAATCGTAAATCTCATTGATGACCTTGCTTTAGCTTTGGCAGCCAAAGGACTTAGATTGGAAGCCCCTATACCCGGAAAAGCCGCGATCGGGGTCGAGGTTCCCAACCGCGAGGCGGAAATAGTCACATTTCGTGAGATCCTTGATTCCAGAGTTTTTTGGAAGTCCGGCAAACTCGGTTTCGGACTCGGCATGGATATCGCGGGCGAAGTGGTGGTGGCCGACCTCCAAAAAATGCCTCATCTGCTGATCGCCGGAGCCACCGGATCCGGTAAAAGTGTTTGCGTTAATACTTTGATCATGAGCATTCTTTACAAGTCACTCCCAAGCGAAGTTCAATTCATTATGATCGACCCCAAAATGGTCGAATTATCAATGTATAACGAGATTCCGCATTTGATGGCCCCGGTGGTCACTGAAGCTAAAAAAGCGGCGGGAGTACTAAAAGTAGTCGTCAACGAGATGGAACACCGTTACAAATTATTCGCCGAAGCCCGGGTCAGAGATTTGTTAAAATACAATGCTTTGCCGAACGTGCAAAAACTGCCTTGCATCGTGGTTTTAATCGACGAATTGGCCGATTTGATGATGGTCGCCCCGGTAGAAGTGGAAGATTCCATTTGTCGGTTGGCTCAAATGGCGAGAGCCACCGGGATTCATTTGGTGGTCGCCACCCAACGGCCTTCGGTGGATGTAATTACCGGTTTAATAAAAGCCAATATCCCGTCGCGGATCGCTTTCGCCGTCTCATCCCAAGTCGATTCGAGGACGATTCTGGACACTGCCGGCGCTGAACGATTGTTAGGCCGCGGCGATATGTTGTTTGCGCCGGTAGGTTCCATGAAACCGTTAAGAGTTCAAGGCGCATTAGTTACGGAAAAAGAAATCGAAGCGGTGATCAAACATTGGAAAGCGCAAGGGAAACCCAAATACCAAGAGCAATTTATCAATATTCCCGAGACGAAAAAGAATCAATTGGCCGAAGATCTGGACGAACTCTTTTGGGACGCGGCGCGAATCGTCGTTGAATACGGGCATGCCTCGGCTTCCGTTTTGCAACGCCGGTTAAGGATTGGGTATACCAGGGCGGCCCGACTAATCGATATGTTGGAGGCTAAAGGGATGATCGGCGCTTATGAAGGGAGCAAACCCCGGGAGGTCTATATTACCGCCCGTCAATTAGAAGAACTGAAAGGGAAGTGAATTCGCTTATTTTTATTTTAACGGAAGGAACTGTAGTAATTTACTAGAATATTAAATTAGATCCTTTTATCCCCGCATTGAAAAATGATTTGAGAATAATATATTTTGACCCATAATAATTGATCGGATGGGGTGGTTTTATTGAAAGAGATCGGCGATATCCTAAGAAAGGAACGGGAAAAAAAAGGTTTAACTTTAAAAGATGTTCAAGAAGTCACCAAAATTCGTTTGCGTTACTTGGAAGCGATCGATGAAGGTGATTTTGAGGTCATACCAGGAGAAGTATATCGCAAGGGATTTATCGCGAACTACGCCAATGTGGTCGGACTGGACGCTCAAGCTATTTTAGAAAAATATCACGATTTAAAAACGGCTTTGGAAGAACAGGCGCGGCAAGAACAACTCCTCTTGGAACAAGAAGAAAATACCGCTCCCAAGTCGTATCTAAACAACGATTGGATTAAAGGAGTTTATCTCGGAGTAGCGGGCGCCTTGGCGATGGTATTATTGATTAGCTTCTTTCTAATCCCTTCCTTACATAAATCAAAAACCGATGTCGCCACCAAGCCGGTGGAAATTAACGAGCTTCAGGACTTGCCGGATTACACCCGGAATTCATTTCCGGCGCCGATCACGGTAACCGCCGAATTTAAACAACGCGTTTGGGTTGAAGTGATCGCCGACGGCGAACCGATTTTTATGCGCAACGGCCGGACTTTTGAACCTTCGGAGCCGGTGCAAGTATGGACCGCCCAACAGGAAATGGAAATCAAAATGGGAAACCCCGCCGGCGTCGAACTAACGTTTAACGGTCAAAAACTTGGGAATTTAGGGCCGGCAGGCGTTGTGAAAACCGTTAAATTCAGACCCAGTGGCATGGTGGCGCCCTAAGGCGCTTTTTTCATCTTTCCTTTCTTTTATAAATCCTATTTGACCTGGCAACCGGTGTTAAGGTCAATTAATAAAAAAATGGCGTTTATCCAAAAATATAAAGTATTCGGATTGTAATGGTGACGAAGATTGAATTCAAATCGGAACAATGAAATCATTCAGGAAATCAAGGCGAAGAACGACATAGTTTCCGTGATTTCGGAATATGTCTCTTTAAAACGCTCCGGTAGGTCGTTCGTGGGGCTATGTCCTTTTCATAATGAAAAGACGCCGTCCTTTAATGTCAACCAAGACAAACAATTTTTTTATTGTTTTGGGTGCGGCGTCGGGGGCGATGTTTTTAGTTTCATGATGAAAATCGAGAATTTGGAGTTTAAGGACGCCGCAAAACGCCTGGCGGAAAGAGCGGGTGTTGATTGGCCCGAATTCACCGCGGGATCGGAGGCCAACCGCCGCAAAGAGGTTTATTTTAAGATCAATCACTTGGCGGCCGCTTTATATTCCCAATATTTATTAAAAACCGACGCCGGAAATATTGCCCGCAATTATTTGACCAAACGGGGGATCCGTTCCGAACTTTGGCAAAAATTTCAATTAGGATATGCTCCTCCATCATGGGATACTTTAACCGATACCATCCGTAAAAAAGGTTTGCCGTTACAACCGGCGGAAGAATTGGGATTAGTCGTCATGGGCTCCAACGGCTATTATGATCGGTTTCGCAATCGCATTATTTTTCCGATCACCGACTCTCAAGGGAGAATCGTCGGCTTCGGCGGCCGCTTGATCGAAGCGGGAGAACCCAAATATTTAAATTCACCGGAAAACATCTTGTTTCACAAAGGAAAGTTTTTATACGGTTTATCGGTGGCGAAAGATTCGATTCGCCGGGCTAAAAAAGGAATTATCGTGGAAGGTTATCTGGATGTAATCCAGGCTCATCAAGCGGGTTTTACGAATACCGTCGCCTCGTTAGGGACCGCGCTCACCAGGGAACAGGCCAGACTTTTTAAACGTTTTGCCCCGGAAGTCATCTTAGCCTATGACGCCGATACCGCCGGTCAAAACGCGACGCTCCGCGGCATGGATATTCTTGATTACGCCGGTCTTACGGTGCGGGTTCTTAAATTACCGCCCGGGTATGACCCGGACTCTTTCATTAAAGATAACGGTGGAACGGAATTCAAAAAGAGATTGGATAATGCCCAGGGATTAATCGATTTTAAAATTTCCTCAATATTGAGTAAATATGATTTAAGCGCTTTTCAAGGCAAAAAGTCCGCCGTTGAGGAAATATTGCCGGTCCTTTCCGCCATCGACAATGATGTCGTTCGGGAACATTATCTGCGAATGATCGTCCGTGAAACCGGCTTTTCCGAAAACGCCGTTCAAACGGAGTTGCGGAAATGGCGGAGTCAAAACCGGTTAAGGCCTTCGTTTTTGGATAGGAAATCGGAGACTAGTTATACTAACCAAATAAGCTCAAAAGCGAGTGCTCACAATGTTTACGATCATTCGGTCGAACTGTCTCCCTTGCAAAAAGCGATCTTTGAGGCGGAAAAAGAACTTTTACAATCGGCTTTGCAGGAATATGATAAATTGAAGCGAATTAATGAAGAATTAAAACCGGAAGAATTTAGATTTGAAATTTGGCGAAACTTATTCTTACAAATTAAAGAATTGATTTTTTTGGCCGATAATACCGTTGATACGACAGCGCTCATAAATGAACTTGGCGGCGGCGTCCGCGAAACCGCTGCCGCTTTGCTGGCTGAAAAAGAAATTAAAAATAGAACGTTTAACTTTGAACAGATTATTAATTATTTAAAAATGCTTCACCTCAAAGAAAAAATCGAGGCCTTAACGATGCGGATCACTACCGGCCGTAACGATTCGGGCCAAACATTAACGGACGATGAAACCAAACAATTATTGGCACAAATTACGGAATTAAATCGTACTTTAAAAAGAGACTACCCTCAGTTTTCGGGTTTATAACGGAGCTCAGCAAATCTTCATTCCCAGGAAGGATGGTAAATCGACATTGAGTAAAGAAAAGACCTTGCCAAATATGGAAAATATTAAAGGATTAATTCAAAAAGGCAAGCGTAAAGGGATAATTTCTTATCGCGAGATTATGGATGCTTTTGAACAAGTCGATCTCTCTCCGGAGCAAATTGACGATATTTATGAGACTTTGGCGAGCCAAGGAATTGAGATTTTACCCGACGCCGGCGGCAATGAAAACATTGAGGAAGAACCGGAATCATTTCAACCGGGGGAAGATGATGTCGAAATCGATTTATCAATTCCCGAAGGGATCGCCCTCGATGACCCGGTTCGGATGTATTTGAAGGAAATCGGCAGAGTCCCTCTGTTATCCGCTGATGAAGAGATTGAGCTGGCCCACAGAGTGGAGAAAGGGGATGAGGCGGCCAAAAGGCGTTTGGCTGAAGCTAATCTCCGTTTGGTAGTCAGTATCGCGAAACGTTATGTTGGCCGCGGCATGCTTTTCCTTGATTTGATTCAAGAAGGCAACCTCGGTTTGATCAAAGCCGTTGAAAAATTTGATTACCGTAAAGGTTTTAAATTCAGCACCTACGCTACCTGGTGGATTAGGCAAGCCATCACCAGGGCTATCGCCGACCAAGCCCGGACCATCCGGATCCCGGTCCATATGGTGGAGACGATCAATAAATTAATCCGGGTTTCCAGACAACTGCTCCAGTCTTTGGGTCGTGAACCGACGGCGGAAGAGATCGCCGAGGAAATGGAGATGAGCCCGGAACGGGTCCGTGAAATCATTAAAATCGCGCAAGAACCGGTTTCATTGGAGACCCCCATCGGCGAAGAAGAAGACAGTCATTTGGGTGATTTTATCGAGGATCATGATGCTCCGGCTCCGGCTGAAGCCGCATCATTTCGACTGTTAAAGGAACAACTGGAAGATGTCTTAAATACTTTGACGCCCAGGGAAGAAAAGGTTTTGAGGCTGCGTTTCGGCTTGGATGACGGCCGGGCCCGCACCTTGGAAGAAGTGGGGCAAATATTTAACGTCACCCGGGAAAGAATTCGCCAAATCGAAGCGAAAGCGCTTCGAAAACTGCGCCATCCCAGTCGCAGTAAAAAATTGAAGGATTTTTTGGATTAGGCGTCCGGTTGGGATTTGACGCCGACTTATTTTGTGGTTGATGTTTTGACGGAAAAGTTGTATAATAACTTGTGTTGCTTTTCCAGGGCCCATAGCTCAGCGGTAGAGCAGTCGGCTCATAACCGATCGGTCCTTGGTTCGAACCCAAGTGGGCCCACCAATTAACCAGTAAACGTTCAAGGGTTTAATGCCCTTTTTTTATTTATCCTTACTTTTTGTTGGAGATTAAGACTTATCTCTCAAGGTAAGTCTTTTTTCGATTACGGGCTTTAATCATTGCTAAATCTTTAACGGCAACGGCAATAAACGAGGTATTATCATTTACCCAAAAACTATGGCTTTAAAACTAAAGTTGTTGAATAAAAATATAAGACCGGGGAGGATTTTTCTTCCTGGAAACGAAGTAGTATTAACATCTTTTTTTAAGTTCTCCTTTTATTGCCGCTAGGGATTAATCGGCTGATCCGGAGGAAAATTATGCCGGCATTAAATCAAATCATCAAGGTGATCGGCGATTTGGCGCCTTGGAATTTGGCGGAACCCTGGGACCAAGTCGGCCTGCAAGTGGGCAATTCGAATCAAGAATGTCAAAAAGTACTGGTATCATTGGATTTTAATCATCAGGTATTGGCGGAAGGTTTAGAAAAAGAAGTAAACGGTTTTATCGTACACCATCCCTTAATTTTTAAACCGCTAAACTCGATAACCGAAAATACCGTTACCGGCCGTTATTTAGCGGCCATTCTCAAAAAAGATCTGTTCCTGATAGCGGTTCATACTAATATTGATAAAGCCGAATACGGGTTAAACTATTTTTTGGGAAAACAGCTCAAACTGACCGAAATGGAACCTCTCGAACCCGCCGCGGCTTATGATTGCAAAGTAGTGGTTTTCGTTCCGGAAGCATTTGTGGAGCAAGTTAGAAATGCCATGTCCAGAGCAGGAGCCGGGGTAATCGGCGATTACACCGAATGTTCCTTTGAACTTTCCGGAACCGGAACCTTTAAGCCCGGACAAAATACTCAAGCCTATATCGGCGCTCCAGGCGTCTTCGAACGAACTCCCGAGATTCGATTGGAAATGGTGGCGCCAAAAGAATTAATCAACGATATCACCGGAGAAATTCGTCGAAACCATCCTTATGAAGAACCGGCCATCGATATCATTCCGCTTTTAAATTATTCCAGACATGGATTGGGCAAAATCGGCGTTTTGTCCGAGCCGGTTACTTTAGAAGAAATCTGCCGGTCGGTTAAATCGCTGTTGCCCGCGAAAGATTTACGCGTTATAGGCGATCTTGCCCGACCAATCAAAAAAGTGGCTGTTTGTACGGGCAGCGGCCGTGATTTACTAACCAAGGCGATCAAGCTTCAAGCGGATTTGTTTTTAACTGGAGAACTCGGCTATCACGATTATTTAACCGCCCTCGACCATGGAATCGCGGTGATTGCGGCGGGACATCGTTCGACCGAAAACTGTTTTATTCAATTAATGACCGATTATTTAAACTCATCATTCGCTACCGAAACCAATTTTAAAGCTTTTGCCAGCCAGAATCGCGAGGAACCATACCTAATCGTCTAAGGAGGTTGCCGCAAGTGGGTAAAAGATGTGAATTGTGTGGCAAGATCATCCCCAAAGAAAGGGTGGAGGCTTTGCCGGCCACTAAAAGATGCGTTGATTGTTCTCGACAAAAGGGCTCCGATTTTTTCGCCAAACGTACTGAAATCGGAATGGATATCGACACTTATAAAGATTTGTTGGGCGCAACCAGAAGTTAGGGGGAAGAATGGCTTATCTTCCATTATTATTTCGAATTCAAGAACTCCTAAACCAGCGCAAGCTTTTACTAAAATCGATCGCCGACGCCGAAAAGAATTCGGATCTGACTGAGTTAAAATCACGTAAAACCGAATACGAGGGGAAATTAGCCTCTTTTAATCGGAAACTGGCATCCATTCAAAAAAGCCAACAGCAGCTTAATTTGGAATTGAAAGCTTGCGATGCCAAGATTTTGCGCGAAGAAACCAAACTTTACGACGGCTCAGTGATAAATGCGCGGGAATTAACCCAAATTCAAATGAAATTGGCTGAATACGCCAATCACAAGCGACAAATCGAGGAACAAATCCTTAAATTAATGGAAGATGAAGAGAAATTATCCGATTTAAAAGCGAAAATCGCTAAGTCCGAACGGATTTGCCGCCATAAATTAACTTCGCTCACTGAGGAAGTCAAGGGGAAAATCCTCGAATATCAATTTGAGTTGAACGGTTGTGAAGCCGAACTAAACGAGTTAACCGCCAAAGTTCCCGAAGAATGGTTTGAAAAGCTGGAAAAAATCGCCCGTTCTCATCAAGGGATCGGAATCGCTCGAATAAAGGCGGGGTGTTGCGGCGCTTGCCACGTGAGTTTGTCCGAATCTTTACTCCAAAAGGCTAAACGCGGCGAGGATATCCTGCTGACCTGTGAAAATTGCGGCCGGTTAATTTTTTACTAGATAGTCGCTCACCCCGGCCCGCAGGCGCACATTAAGGGATAAAAATAAGTTTTTCTCTGTGTCTCTGCGTCTCCGTGGCTAAATCGTTATTGGCCACAGAGACACGGAGGCGCTGAGAAAGATCAAAACAAAAGTATTTTCTAAGTAGCGTTCAGTTTAAGTTAAACCATGTTTTAATATCCGCCCCGGAACCCCCGTCATCAAAAATTCGACCGGCTTAATATTGACTCTTGCGGTTAAACATGTTACAATGTATTTTGCGCATTCGGGCAGTAGCGCAGCTTGGTAGCGCACCACCTTGGGGTGGTGGGGGCCGTGGGTTCAAATCCCGCCTGCCCGACCAGATTATATCCAGTTTGTGTCCGGCTTACTCGGTATTTCGATTTTGAAAATCACGCTTTTTATTTTCAAGATCGGATTTACTGCAGTAATCACACAAACTTTTTTTTTTGGTAAGATTAATTGTTTTTAATAAAGGAAAACTACAAAACTGATTGAACTATTATATACTAAGCCTGTTATTGAAGATTTGTCCTAAAAGGGGAGTATTAAAGTGCGGCACCGAAAGTATTACCAATTGATTGCGGTATATTTGCTCGCAACGGCTTTATTATTAGGCGGTAAAGTTAGCGCCGAAGGACAAGCCGTGTTTTATGATTTCAGAATGCGCCAACCTTTGGAATTAGCTCCTTATCATACGCGACTTTTATCTCTAAATGACGAATTAAACGCCTTATCGATAATCAATGGGAAAATAGTATGTTTTCAGGAAAAAGGCGCGAATTGGATCGAACTCCAACGTTTCGGACCTGATAATATGAATTTTACCACTTTTGAAATCAAGGACTTAAACGGCGACAAAACACCGGAAATTGTCGCCGGCACGGAAGACCCCGGTCTAATTTACGTTTATACTTGGGATAACGGACAATGGGGTTTGCTGAATTATGGGAAACATGTCTGGTCGACGATCACCAAAATTATTATTGGAAAATTTTCCAATAGCGACCGGCAAGAATTTCTGGTCCAAAATGATGAAGGCTTTTTGTTCTTGTTAAGAGCGTCGTCCAATTCACTGGATTTAATCTGGAAAAGCCCCAGCGTCTGGCAACCCATCAGCGACGCGGCGACGGCCGACCTTAATAACGACTCCCTAGACGAGATTTTTGTGGTTTATAAAACCGGTGGAATCGGAATTTTGAAGCTGGAAAACAATTCAGTGGTGTCGGTTTGGGAAAACTTTCCCTGGGGGAAGATCCTAGGAATAACCGTAGGCGATTGGGATGCCGATCAAAATCAGGAAATCATCTTCAGCACTTCTCAAAAAGTTCTTTATATTCTAGGAGAAAACCAAGCGGAATTCGGCTATGAAGGACAGTTTTCCGAATTCGGTTTTATAATTGAAAAGTTGTCATTTATGGACAGTCAAGAGGAAGCGGCTTTGATCGCCGCCAACACCACCGGAATGCTTAAGATACTCCAGTACAACCGGGAGCAATGGCGGTGGGTTGAAAAATTCACTAAAAATACGGGTAGAATTATTCAGCTGGTTCGAACTAACCCGGAGCAAGTCGCCTTATGGAGCGCCAACCGAAAGGTGATGACTTTAACCTCATATAAAAGTCTCTTTCTACGGGTTTTATTCCAAGAGGAGCAGTATCAGTTAAAACCAAACGCGATTAGTTATAATAATCAAATTTACATTGCACCGCAAGCTTTGGCCGATTTTTCAGGACTGAAAATTTCATATGATACGGAAAATCAAGTGTTTTCAATTACCTCCGGTGAGCGAAACTTGAAAATCGCTCCTCGGGACCCCGGTCTTGTTTGGATTGACGATTGGAGCAAAATCGCTTTGCCGGTTCCGGCGATTTTCATCGACAACCAGCTTTATCTTCCCTTAGATTTGTATCGTAGTTTATTAAAAATCAACCTCGATTTTAACGCGTCGGACCGGACGATTTCGATAAGCTCCGATTCAGGCATATTTTGAAAGATCACCCCATAAGTTTTATTAAAAACTTGGGGGTGGCCTTAATGATCGAAAATGCAAATTCCTTTCCTTTCCGGCCGATCGTCTTTGGAAGCGTTATTGCGGTAGGAATAGTAGCGGCTTTAACTTTATTAGTCACTGTTTTGACTGAATTCGGATGGTTGGGAACGATTTACTGGTCGGATAACTTGTTTTCAATCTTTACTTATCTTGGGGTAACCGCGGGTTCGATTATGGCCGGTCTTAAAAGTCGGGCGAGAGGATGGTTAACCGGGTTGGGCGCGGGGGTATTCAGCTCGGCATTATTATTATGTTTGGCGGTCATGATCGGTGATACCGTTCAAGCGGGTTTTTTCTTGACTAAGGCTTTAATCAACGGATTTATCGGCGTTTTCGGCGGTATTATCGGGGTAAACCTCGCGGGAAACCGTAGTTAGCAGGATTTTTATAGCGGGCACCGAATTTTTAATTGAATTGAATTAAATGGAGATATTTGATGCGAAAATTGGAGTTTAAAACCGCAAACGTTCATTTAATAGCTGTTTTTCTGATTATCCTACTGTTTGTATTGTCGGTTGTTTTTCCGTTAACAGCACCGGCAAAATGGTTGATTTTGATCATTATTATTTTGCTTTTTTTAAGCGCCGCTTTTTGGTGGGAATCAAGCTTAAATAAATACAAAATCGAAAACCAAAAGGTAAATTCGGATTTGAATAAAGCGATCTTTGAAATGATGGCTTTATTTGAGTTTACTAATGTCTTGGGCGGCAATCTGAATTTAACCCAAATGTTGGAATCGATCGTCGATATGATTAAACGGTTCCATAACTATGACGGCTGTTGTTTATTTTACTACGATGAACAGCCTCAAAATTTATTGCCACAAGTCAGTCGAGGTTTTTCGACGCCAACCAAGAAAAACCGTTTTTCGATTAATGAAATACCGGGCGGATCTTTATTAAAGTCCGGACAAGCCGTAATTATCAATAATATTGATGAAGATTATCCTGATTTTATAAATAATGATTCAAATTTCCGCCGATTTTTGGGCGAATTTAGCTCTTTCGTCTTCTTGCCTTTAATGGTGGATGAAAAACTAATCGGTTTATTGCTCTTGGCGAAATACACCGCCGCCGCTTATGCCCAAGAAGACTTAAGATTGTTATTGATCATCGCTTCGCAAGCCGCTTTAACGATTCAGAACCGCAGATTATATGAGCAAGCCTATTATACTGCCATTACCGACGGTTTAACAGGCATTTACAATCAAAAATACTTCCGGGAACAGCTGGAATTGCAATTGGAAAACGCTAAAGAATATGGTTTCAAAATTTCCTTGATTTTAATCGATATCGACCATTTCAAAAAGTTTAACGATACCTACGGCCATTTAATCGGCGATAAAGTTTTAAAAGAGGTGTCCAAGGTTATCCAGGATTGCGTTAATACCGACAACTTGGTGGCCAGATACGGGGGAGAAGAATTCGTGGTGATTTTACCGGACACCGATACCGACGCCGCGGTTATTATCGGTGAAAAAATCAGGTCGACCATAGAGAAACATGTTATCAAAACCAGCGAATACCCCAGTCTTAAGGTTACGGTCAGTCTGGGAATAGCCACATTCCCGGATCATATTAAGAATATGCGGCGAATGGTAGTAGAATTAATCGATATCGCGGATGACAGCTTGTATTTGGCAAAAAATTCGGGACGCAACCGGGTTTGCGTTCCCCAATGACAAAAATCCATTGAATACTCAATTGACAAAACAATATATCTTAGCTATACTATAATAGTAATAAACAGGGGAGTAGCTCAATTGGTAGAGCGTCGGTCTCCAAAACCGGTGGCTGCGGGTTCGATTCCTGTCTCCCCTGCCAAAAAATTATATTCGGTTAAACAACCGTTTTTTTTATGTCCAAAATGATCGGCATTATTTAATAATGGAGGCGACCCAAATGTCCAACAACCAAGTTCCCGTAGGGATTTCCAACCGGCATGCGCATCTTTCCCAGTCGGATCTTGAAACTTTATTCGGCAAGGGTTATGAATTAACGCCGATAAAGCCTTTATCGCAACCCGGACAATATGCGGCCGAAGAAACCGTTACCTTGATAGGACCCAAAAACAGCATCCCTAAAGTTCGAATCCTGGGCCCGGTTCGTTCGCATACCCAAGTTGAAATCTCCCGCTCCGACAGTTTTACGCTGGGGATTACCGCTCCGATAAGGGACTCGGGTTCAATTAGCGGTTCTCCGGGAATAATAATTGAAGGACCCAAAGGAAGAGTGGAATTAAAAGAAGGCGTAATCATCGCCCAACGCCATCTGCATTTGCATACCGATGAAGCCAAAGAATTAAATTTAAAGGACGGCGATTATATTTCGGTTAAATTCGACGGTGAACGGAGCGTTATTTTTAACAACATTTTAGTTAGGGTCGGCCCGAAATTCGCTAAAGATCTGCACCTCGACCTTGATGAAGCCAATGCTGCCGCCATCTCCAACGGTGATCTCGGTACCATTATCCGCTGACTTAAAGATATAATATGGCAAAGGATAAGTTGAAATGCCGTTATATGAATTTAAATGTCCTGAATGCGGCCGGGAATTCGAAGAACTTTGTCCGTTAGGGGCAACTTCCTGGCCTTGCCCTAATTGTAAGTCTGAAAATACGATCCGCAAAATTTCTCGTTTTTCCGCCAAAAGCGCCGGTGAAAACGGGACGACGAAAAGCATTGGCGGGAATAAATGCGGTTCTTGTCATGGTAATTGTAGCAGTTGTCATTGAAATTTAAAGCTAACCGGAGAAATTTTGCTATCTATAAATATGTATTATTGTCTGATATATAATTCTGTGTTACATTATTAATAATTCCAATCCGCTTTATTTTATGATCTTAATGATTTAAAGGGGGTACATCTGATGGTAAAAATCTATTATGATCAAGACGCCAATTTAAGTTTATTGCAGGGGAAAAAAATCGCAATCATCGGATACGGCAGCCAAGGGCATGCTCATGCTCAAAATCTACGCGATAGCGGTTTATCGGTGATCGTCGCCCAACGTCCCGGCGGCGACAACTATCAAGCGGCGGTTAACGACGGTTTTACACCGATGTCCGTAGCCGATGCCGCTAAGGAAGCCGATGTAATCCAAATCTTATTGCCGGATCAAACTCAAGCCGGCGTATATAAGAATGAAATCGCTCCTTACTTAACCCCGGGAAAAGTATTAATGTTTGCCCACGGCTTTAACATTCATTATTTTCAAATCGTTCCGCCCAAAGATGTTGATGTGATAATGGTCGCTCCGAAAGGACCCGGACATCTGGTCCGCCGGGTTTACACCGAAGGCGCCGGGGTGCCGGCGTTAATCGCCGTCTATCAGGACGCTTCCGGAAAAGCCAAAGATATCGCCCTGGCATACGCCAAAGGCATTGGCAGCACTCGGGCCGGGGTACTGGAAACCACCTTTAAAGAAGAGACGGAAACGGATCTGTTCGGAGAACAAGCAGTATTGTGCGGTGGCTGCGCGGAACTGGTCAAAGCCGGTTTTGATACTTTGGTTGAAGCCGGTTACCAACCGGAAATCGCTTATTTTGAATGCTTACATGAGCTTAAGTTAATTGTAGATTTGATGTACGAGGGCGGTATCTCCAGAATGCGTTACTCAATCAGCGATACTGCCGAATACGGCGATTTCATGGTCGGAAAACGGATTGTTAACGAAGAGACCAGAAAAGAGATGAAGCGAGTCCTTCATGAAATTCAGACCGGTCAATTCGCCCGCAATTGGCTCCTGGAAAACCAGGCCAATCGCCCGGTATTTAACGCGATGCGTCGTATCGAAGCCGAACACCCGATTGAAGTGGTCGGGAAGAAGCTCCGCGATATGATGAGCTGGATCAAAAAGAAATAAAACAGGCTTTAATGGGAACACCTTCAAAAACATTGAGGGTGTTTTTTTTACTCGCGAAAACTTTTGTTTAAATAATCGCATTAGCCGAAGCAGAATTTGGAGTCGGTAATTTTTTGCGCCCATTTTTGCTTCTCATTTTCTAAGTCGCACAAGTGGAGGTTGAGAGCGTCAACCGAGATTACACGGGTTGTTATTCTCAGTAAGATTAAAATTTTTGAAAAAAGGAAGGATTTTTTACCATAATCAAGAAGTAAATTGAACAAAATAGGTTGGAAGATACCGGTTTTTCATTGCTCAATATTTTCTAAAGGAGTGGTGTGATGAGAAGGAAACAGCTTATTTTATGTTTTTTAGCAATTGCGGTTTCACTTTGTTTCACCGGCTGCTTCGAGGAGAAAAACAGCTATTCCAAACAAGGCGTCTGTGTGGTCGACAATACCTCTCTGCGCAAAGAACCAAGCACCAAAGGGCAATGGATCTCCTCGCTGTCTTTAGGGGAAACGGTGCGAATCGAGGGTAATCCGATTAAAGACGAAGCGGACCCCAAGGTTGAGTATATTAAGATAAAACTATCCGACGGTTCCTCAGCTTATGCCAGTACCGCATGTATTGTGAGAGGCGCTTATGCCGGCGTTATTCAATCAACCGTCAAGATTTATAAACGCCCCGATTTATTGGCTGAAACAAATCAACAGTTTGAATTGATGGATATTGTGGCGGTGGAAGAGGAAAAGGATGATTGGATCCGGGTCACCGGGGAAGGCCGGGTAAAAAGCGGCTGGATTTTAAAAAGATCCATTAGAAAGGACAATGAAGATATCGTTACCGCCGTGCTTTTAAGAAAAGCTTTGCGGGGCAAGGGGACTAATCTCCCGAGGGAGGAGATGGAAGCGATAGTGGCCGAACTTCCTTACCGGGAAAATTATTTTATCAACAAGATAATGGAAAGGTATGACGACGAACCGGTCTTCAGGGCGTATGACCATGAAGAACCGGTCGCTTCGGATGGGGCTTCTTTGCCGGAAAACTGATTTAATTACACATTATCGGTATTTAATTAAGCCTGAATAAGCCGGGGTTTGACCCGGCTTATTTTTGTCTTAACCGGATGACAGTCGTCGGCGGCTTTTCAGCTAGTTTTGAAGACGCTTCGAACTCGCTCTTGTTTTGATAAATCCGGCTTGCGATGGGAAATATATGGTGGATCGAATTTTAAGAAGCGGCGGGGGAATGAAAATGAGCTGGAACGGTTTTTGGAGCGAATTAGTCAAGAAAACGGGTGCAAAAAAGGCCGGCTTAATAGCAGGAATTGTTTTAATTTTAAGCGGAGTATTAATCGGAATGAACCTATCCGCCGGTTTGCGCCGGAGTGATGATAAAAATCGGAATCAATTCTTGAATGCCGACTTAGTGGAAATTCCCAAATCAATTGCGGAAATCGCCCAAAAAGCGGGGCCTTCGATAGTTGGAATCCGAATGACCGTGGCCACGACTTTGGACCGTTTTTTTGAAGCCGGAGGACAAACCGCCAGGGCTGAAGGTTCCGGGGTGATCATTTCCGAAAACGGTTATATCATGACCAATTATCATGTGGTGAATCATGCCGATCCCCGGAACCGCGACCATCAAAGAGTCGCCTTGGAAGTGTTTTTACCGGACAAAAGACAGGTGAAAGCGGCATTTGTCGGAGGCGACCCCCTTAATGATTTGGCGGTGCTCAAGGTTAATCTGAAAAACTTGCCTGTCGCCGAGTTGGGAGATTCCTCTAAACTTAAAGTCGGCGAATCGGCGATTGCGATCGGCAACCCGCTGGGGTTGGAATTCGCGGGATCGGTGACGGCCGGGGTCATTAGCGCGCTTAACCGGACGATTTCCGTTGAAGACCGGACCCTCAATCTCATCCAAACCGACGCCGCCATCAATCCGGGAAATAGCGGCGGCGCGCTGGTTAATTCGGAGGGAAAGGTCATCGGCATCAATACCATCAAAATATCGGTCCCCGGGGTTGAAGGCCTCGGTTTTGCGATCCCGATTAACGACGCCAAACCGATCATCGACCAATTAATAAAATACGGTTATGTGAAAGGACGTCCCTTTATCGGGATCAGCGGCCGCGAGATCACCGAAGCAATGGCTGATTACTATGATTTGCCGGTCGGCATTTTTATAGTAGGAGTGGAACGGGGCAGCGGAGCGGACAAGGCCGGCATCCGGCAACGGGATATCTTGATTAGTCTGGCCGGCAAAAGGGTGGCGACGATGTTGGATGTTAACGAAGTTAAAAAAGCCTATAAAGCGGGTGATACCGTTGCGGCGGTTGTTGTCCGGGGGAAACGAAAAATTAAGCTCAAACTGACTTTTTCAGAAGAACGGTAAAACCTTACCCGACCCGAGCGGACAACGTTACTTCAACATTGCCACGGATGGCGTTAGAGTATGGACAAACCTGATGAGCCTCTTGGAGCAATTTCTCGGCGGTAGATTGGTCAACTCCTGAAACGGTAGCAGTCAAAGAAACAACTAATTTGAAACCGCCCTGGTTATTGGGGCCGATTCCCACCTCGACCGCTACCGAAGCCGAATTGAGCGTAAGTTTGCGGCGAAGCGCCA
This sequence comes from Bacillota bacterium, assembly GCA_012735315.1. GTDB lineage: Bacteria > Bacillota > UBA4882 > UBA8346 > UBA8346 > JAAYHS01. The sequence continues at coordinate 26,457 of JAAYHS010000151.1, forward strand.
CATGGGATAAGGCGCTTTCAAAACAAGCCGCATATCCCGCGGCGAATAATTGTTCCGGGTTGACGCCGGATTTACCGGAACCGCCTAATTCCACCGGCTTAGCCATTTGAAACTCGACGGGAGTATTTTCAATCCGTATTTTTCCCTCACGCCCGCCATCCGAAACAGCTTTTGCCTTATATAAAATTCTCATTGCTTCCATCTCCTTATTCAGTATATTTTATATAGTTAATTATATACTATATTAACTAATTTGACAATAGTTTTGGTTCCTAATTTTGGCTTTATAACCTTAATTTCCAGTAGCAAAATCTCGCAAATCTGTTATAATAGAATTATCAATCGAACATATGTTTGAGGGAGGGAAAGACCGAATACCATGAGTATTCTAATTCATCTTCCCGATCTCCGCTCGAAGCTGACTCTGCCCAATGTCGGAAAGCAAATAGCGGCCGGATTTCCATCGCCGGCGGAGGACTATTTAGAGGCAATGCTCGATCTGAATCAACTGCTGATCAAAAACCCCAGCGCTACCTTTTACGGCCGGGTGAAGGGAGCCTCGATGAGAGACGCCGGGGTTGACGACGGCGATCTCCTGGTGATCGACAAGTCGCTGGCTTATCGAAATAACGCTTTGGCGGTTTGTTTTCTAAACGGCGAATTCACCTTAAAACGGATTAAAAGAGAAGGGGATACATTGTTTCTGATGCCGGCCAATCCGGATTATCAACCGATTGTGGTTAAGGAAGACGCCGACTTTGCCGTTTGGGGAATCGTTACTTATATTATTAAGAAGGTCTACTAATGTTTGCCGTAGTTGATTGTAATAATTTTTACGCCTCTTGCGAGCGGGTTTTTAATCCTGCTTTAAACGGCCGACCGGTGGTGGTACTATCCAATAACGACGGTTGCATCATAGCCCGTTCCGAAGAGGCCAAAGCCTTAGGGATCAAAATGGGCGTTCCGGCTTTCCAAATAGCCGATTTTCTCGTTCAAAACAATGTGGCCGTATATTCCTCCAATTACGCTTTATACGGCGATTTGTCGCGCCGGGTAATGAACGTTTTGGAGCGATTCACGCCGGAGCTTGAGATTTATTCCATCGATGAAGCTTTTTTGAATTTAGCCGGTTTGCCGGTTCAGTTGGAGGAATACGCCCGGAAAATTCGCGCGACCGTTTTGAAGAATACCGGGATTCCGGTCAGCGTAGGCATTGGCCCTACTAAAGTACTGGCGAAGACCGCCAACCATTACGCCAAAAAGGCTCCGGAAAACCACGGGATCTATGTTCTGGACGGCCCCGCTAAAATCGATGAAGCTCTTAAGCTCTTTGCCATCGACGAGGTCTGGGGAATCGGCCGGCAATACTCGAAACTGTTAAAATCCATAGGTGTCGAAACCGCTTGGGATTTCATCCGACTGCCGGATGGTTGGGTCAGGAAAAGAATGACCGTTGTCGGGCTGAGAGTGAAGAAAGAATTGGAAGGGATTTCTTGCATGGAAATGGAATTAATACCGGCGGCCAAAAAAGTGATCTGCACTTCCCGTTCCTTCGGAGAGCCCCAAACCGAGTTGGAGCCGCTTCGGGAAGCAGTCGCCACCTTTGCGGCCCGCTGCGCGGAAAAACTGCGGTGCCAACATTCCTGCGCCGGGATGTTGATGGTTTTCATCCACACCAACGGCTTCAAGGCGAATGAACCTCAATATGAACGCAACTTTGTCTGTAAACTGCCGGTGCCGACCAACAGCACGATGGAACTGATCCGCTACGCTTTGTTCGCTCTTGAGGCGATCTATCGCAAAGGATACCGTTATAAAAAAGCCGGGGTGTTGGTCTTGGATATCGCGCCGGAGGACCGGGTCCAGGGCGCTTTATTCGATCGGGTGGACCGCGCTAAACATGCCGCCGTCACGAAGACGCTGGATGCGATCAATTCCAAATATGGGCGGGATACTTTAAAGATAGCGACCCAAGGTTCCGGGAAAAAATGGAAGATGCGCCAGGAAAAGCTGTCGCCCAGTTATACGACTAAGTGGAATGAAATTATAACAGTCAGGGTGTGAATAATGTGTTTCTTTTACGCGTTGAGCCAGTCGGCAAAAGCATTAAAAAATCGATATCAATTGAAACTGGATTTTGATTTCGAATTGGAACCGGAGTTAAAGGAAGCCAAGTATTATGTTGCCGGTTTCGATTTCCCCAAAATGCCGGTGATTACGAACCAACATCCGGACCGGCTCCAAGGCTTTACTTGGGGGCTTATTCCGGGCTGGGTAAAATCGGAGAGCCAGGCCAGGGAGATCCGGTCCCATACCTTGAATGCCCGGAGCGATACGGTGTTCGATAAACCATCGTTTCGCAATGCCATCCGGCAACGGCGTTGCCTGGTTCCGGCGGACGGATTTTACGAATGGCGGGAAGTGGGTGGCAAGAAGTACCCTTATTATATTTATCTGAAAAGTAAAGAGATTTTTTCGTTCGCCGGGATCTGGGAGGAGTGGACCGACCGTTCGACGGGGGAGGTTTGGAGGACCTTCTCCATCCTGACTACCGACGCTAATCCGCTAATGGCGCGGATTCATAACACTAAAAAGCGAATGCCGGTGATTTTGCCCAGAGAAGGGGAGGGGGAGTGGCTTCGAAACGGATTGAGCAGGGAGGAGATCATCGCTTTGACAAGACCTTTGGAGCAGGAATTAATGGCGGCTCATCCGATTAGTAAGTTAATTAATTCGCGAACTTCGGAGCGGAATGTCCCCGAAATCCAAGCGGTTTATGATTATCCGGAGTTGGAGAAGATTGATGGGGTGTAAGGTTTAAAACCAGATCCTTAATTCAATAATGTATGTCTCAAAGATTATAATGAATGGGCATTTTTTGATTTTTCTCAAGAGTTTCAAGGTAAAACTTGAGAACTTTTTTTATCCATTTAAAATAAACAGACATTTAGATAACATTCATAATAAAGGATACATATGTGGATATGCTTAATAGCTTTGATGAAGTTAAATTTTAGAAATAAATAGTCTATAATAGTTGTAATTTACAACTGTTTTATGTTACAATGTTTTTGAGGTGAGTAGATGAATCCCCAAAATAAAGCGAGGGATTTGAGGGAAGTTATCCGACTATTAGAAAGAAAGCTGGGTCTGCTTGGTGATCTTCAATCCTCTTGTTGTGGAGTGACCTTGGCCCAATGTCATGCTATTGTGGAAATCGGAAGAGCTGGAAGTATCTCATTAAACGATCTTTCTGAAATAATCGGACTGGATAAAAGTACGATGAGCCGGACTATTAATAATTTGGTCAATAATGGTCTGGTTTTAAGGGAGATCGCTCCCAAAGACAGACGTTATTTAGCCATTCAATTAACTGAAAAAGGAATGGAAACGTTTCAGAAGATCGAAGCTGAAATGGAAAAATTTTTTACCCAGGTCTATCACTCAATCCCAGAGACGAAAAGGGAACAAGTTATTGAGAGTTTAGGTTTGCTGATCCAAGCGTTAGCTGAAAACGACTGTTGTAAAAGATAAAAACTTAAATTTATTAATCTGACAAAGTCTTTTACATTTACCTCTTTATCGGGAGTGCTCTTCGAGATGAAGATTACCGTATCGGCGCAGATCATATCTGCGGGCTGCGGTATTTTATGCATGATTAGTAATTTGTTTATCTAAAAAGCGAGAGGAAGATTACTTATGCGGCGGCAATATATAAAAAAAGTGGGATGTGCTGCCGCTATTCTGATGGCGAAATTGAGGGGTAATGAACCAAGTTGCGGTGAGGGATGTGATTGCGGAGCGGGGGAAGATATTTGTTGCGGGTAAACATTGTTCTTTCATTTGCAGGGAACTTCTTGATGGTTGCGAATTAATAACTTCGGAAGGGCAAATGGAATTCAAAGAAAAAGACTTAAAAAACAGAGTTTGCAGGCATTGTGTAAGAAATGTGGTTGAAATCTTAGAAGATATTATCTGGGCGCGGAGTTGATAGCGAAAACCACAGGTATTTATGAAGTTGCAAGGATTTTAAAATTTTGCACATTAAATTTAGGGAGCATTCTATTAACAATTTATTTAGTTACAAAAATGATTGATTAGGTTAAATTAGTAATAATACGAGAACAAATTTAACGATTATATTTTTACGAGGAAGAATGTTACGAAATACCAAATTTACTTTTGACTATAGTTTTGATAATTCATTTTTAGTTAACATAATATGTATTATACGACTCAAATTATTGGCTAAAAAAGGCTTATTAGGCGCTCGGACTCACGTTCTCAACCCGTGATAAATACCACGGCTGTTACTACGAAGCCCCATCAATGGGACTAAAACCAATCAAGCTCATGTCATTTCAGCCGGATTCATCCGGCTTGGTTTTGACAGCAAAGGGTTTTAACCCTTTGATTGGCGGAAATAATTCGACTCACGTTATAATGGTTCCCCAACTTGTTTAACATTATAATTTCCCCAAATCAAGCTGCTCATAATCATAAAGCCGTTCCGAAAACCAGGCCGTATGCACATCCTCATCAACCAAATTATGCTCCAGGATTCTTCTCAATTCTTCGCCGTATTCATCGCCGACGGTATTGATTAAATCAATGTAATCCCGCATCGCTTTCCGTTCGAGGAGAATATTTGCTTTAAGGGTACGCTCCATTCCAAAAAAGGACACCAGATTACCGGCGATTTTGCCGAGCGCCGGTGAGATGATGCTTCCAAGCCGGGTAGGCCTCCCCCCCCAGCTCTTTAATCAGATCCCCGATGTTTTCAACATGATCCTGTTCAATATAGGCGGTGCGTTCAAATACAATACTCTCATAACTCCCTTTAAAAGCTTTGCTTTGCGCCAGGTATAAATCCACTTGATTTAATTCAAGACTGTAAAACCAATTTAATCTGGCTATTAATCCTTGGCGCTTCATTAGTCTGCAAAAGGTGTCCTTTTAAAAGTCTTTTTTTCAAAA
>JAAYHS010000152.1 GCA_012735315.1 Bacillota bacterium
CTGGATATGAGTGAATACCTCCAGTGGCAAGAAGAGCAAAAACAAATCAATGATCAAAGTAATATTGCTTATATCAGATAAGCTTATTGATAACTGAGGAATTTACACACTAATTTGGACTTGATCAATCTTTGAAGCGAGATCAATCCCCGGTTTTTCTTCATATTCTTTAAAACTTGGATCCATTGGTGCCCAAGCTTTACCAGCCTGATCCACTGAAGAACCACGATAATGAGTTAATGGTATATAAGCCTCTACCCATACATGTTCCTTCTCTAAAAAAGCGACTTTATCTCCAATCAATAAGCCTTTCGATGGAATGCCATTGGTTGCGAAAAAATTCAGCGCTGAGCGATCGTCTTCAATCCCAACCCAGTTCTTAACCTGCTCAAACGGAATCCGTACCACCCCATAAACATACCTACACGGAATCCCCGCAGCCCTCAACAAGGCCATCAACAGCGACGCCTGGTCGAAATCATTCCCCGCTTTCTGCCAGAGAGTCTCCTGAGCGCCCTTGACGGAACCATAGTAAGGGGCGTAGTCGATATTGTTACGGACGTATTCAAAAATCTTGACCGGATTGTAATCAAGCTCACGGGCTAATTCCTTGATCTCCGGGGTCAACTGGATTTCAATGGTCTCCTGGAGGTCTTCAGGAGTAACGTTGTAATTATCAGCTCCGCTAAAACTCCCGTAGGACATGGTGGAAAATGACCCGGTTGACTGTGATTTCAGGGTGTAATCGTAAGCCGGAGTGATACTGGGGTATAATTGTGGCTCCCTGGGTTTAAAGTCCGCGTTTTTCTTGGGAAACTGGCCGTCTTTGAAAGGGTTAAACTCCTTCGGAATCCATTTATCCCTCAGCTTCTTTTTGAGATCCTCCACTTTAGCTTCCTTAGCCTTGGAGTCTTCGCCAAGGGAAAAGAGTTGGTTCATACCGAAAAATCCCGGATCATAAACCTTTAATCCTTCCTTCAAGGCCTCCATATTCTCCTGATATTGAGCGACGAAGTCTTGGTGGCGTTTTAAAATTGTCGCGGACACGTTTTTAGCGCGTAACTCATTCTCGACCGCTGCGAAGTCGGCCCGGATCTTTTGATCCAACTCCTCAATCTCTCTGATGAGTTTTCCGATTTTAGCTCGGTCGGGATTAGGTTGTTCCAAGAGCTCCAATGCTTCCCGCAGTTTCGCTTCCAAATCCGGGGTTTGGTTTGAGCTTGCCGGAGCGTTACTATAAACCGGATTTCCCAAATAACTTTCAATCTCATACTTGGTAACGGTCATCTCGCCAAAACTGATCGTCGATAAAAGAAACGGTAAAATGACATATACCAGCCAACGGATTTTTTTAAGGATCTCATACATTAGAGCCGCCTCCTCAAAATTCATGGGCTAATATAAAAACTGATATTGAATTTCCATCCGAATAACAACCCCAGCGTTTTTAACCTGAAGTCTCAATTCGGGCTTAGTTTTACTACACTCGCTTTCTTATGTAACCTTAATGAGTGCCAATATTCTACAAATTCTTCTAATTTCCTTTTAAAAATTTGACAATTATGACATAAAAATTTAGATAAGGGATATCTCTCCTGTTAAAGACTGATTTTGGGATCTGGATTGGAGAAAATGAGTCAGCCAAGTTTTAGCTCATTAAAAGCTATTACCGACAATTGCATAAGGTAACAAAGGTGAAAAGCGGCTTCTTGAATGATTAGGCGTTACTTAAAAGCTATATCTAACGGCCCAAGATATGATACGAAACAGTCCGCCGATCAAAACTGGGGCCAAATCTTACTACAGCTCTCGAATTTCTTTCCCGATAAGGTTAAACCCCTTTACCTAACACGTATTGGCAAAAAAACACAAAACTCTTGACACCCCGGATTTGGTGGCATATATTCAATTTATTATAAGTATGATCCAGTACCCATAATATTTTTGTCAAAATTGGTTATGCAAATAGGTTTTTCATTTTTACAGTCGTTGAATGGTTTAACTGTCATTGGACATCGGAGATCTCAAACGCAGTTGGTAGTCGTTTTAATATTGAATAAAGGAGGATTGTCATGAAAGCGGAGGTTTATTATTTCACTGGCACCGGAAATTCGTTAATGGTTGCAAAAGATATTGCCCGGGAAATCGAGGGGGAACTCATTTCAATTCCAAAAGCATTAGGCCAAGGTACGGTAAAAATTAATACTAAAGTCGCGGTAATTGTATTTCCCGTTTATATGTGGGGGATACCGTTGATCATCGAGAGATTTGTCAAAAGTATCGCAAATCTCGAGGACAAAACCGTCTATGCTATCGTAACCTGCGGCGGTATGCCGGCTGCTACCATCAACATATTTGAGAAAACCTTGGAAAGTTGCGGTGGAAAGCTTGCGGCAGGTTTTGCCGTTCGTATGCCCGGCAATTATACCCCGCTCTATGGAGCGATCGCGGCGGAAAAACAAAAGAAAATGTTTGATGATTGGAAGAAAAAGTGTAAAACCATTGCGAAATATATCAATGCCGGCAAGCAAGGGAAAAAAGAAAACAACAATATTCTTGTCAACTTAATCTTTTCCGGTTTGATTTACAATCTTTCGGCAAAACACATTCCCGAAATGGATAAGGACTTTTGGATCGATGAGAAATGCAATAAATGTGGAATTTGCCAAAATGTTTGTCCGGTTGCCAATATCGATCTGAATAACGGAAATCCGACTTGGAAAGGCCTTTGCGAACAGTGCCTAGCTTGTCTGCAGTGGTGTCCGCAACAAGCTATTCAATATGGCAACAAAACAGCGGCACGTAAAAGATATCATCATCCTGAAGTTGAGCTAACGGATATTCTCAGTCATGCCGGTAAATAACATCGAGGGGCTGTCAGTTTGACGGCCCTTCTAAATATCTAATTTTTTAAAAGTAAACTAATAGTGCAAAAAATTGCTTGACTAGTTTACTTTATTGGCATATAATCTAGTCAACAAAACCACCAAATAAAGGTAGGTGATTTCATGAGGTCAATGGAACGTTCCAACAGACTTAAAGAGATTCGTAAAGAAGATATAATTAATGCCGCGGAAAAAGTGTTTTTCAGTAAAGGATTTCATAATGCTTCGATGGATGAGATTGCCAAAGAAGCCGAATACAGCAAACGGACGATTTATATCTACTTTGAAAGTAAAGAACAGCTTTATCAAGCCGTCATTAACCGGGCCTTTCAAGTTTTGAACGAAATTAGCAAGCGTAAAATAGAAAGCGCAACCCAATCAACCGGTTATCAAAAACTAAGATTATTCGGCGAAGCGTATTTAGAGTTTATCCGGACATACCCGGATTATTTTAAGATCATTACCAATCATCATTTTAGTGAAGTAGAGCTAGATCGATTCAAAGCAGGTAACAGATTTTGCGATGACGGCGAGTATTTATTCACGCTTTTGATTAATTTGCTGGAAGACGGGATGAAGGATGGAAGCATCCGCGCTGATATCGAGGTAGTAGAGACCGCTTTTATTTTATACGCCAACATGATGGGAGTTGGAAACCTTCTGGTCAATAAATCCCTATACTTAACCGGAGTTTATAAAAGGACAACCGAGGGGTTGATCGCCTGTTTATTTGATTTTATGACAAGGGCATTAAAGAATGACGAAAAAGGGGATTCAAGTGATGCGGAATAAGAATTTATTGAGCTTATTAGTGGTAGTCTTAATAATAGTTATTCATTGTATTGGGGTTTCAGCCAATAATCATCGTAAGATCGTGATCAATATCAAAGCAGGGGATAATTATAGCCATCAACACAAAATTGGACTTATTAAAATTCACATCACTCCCCAGATGGCTATCTGGCTGGAGGATGAAACGGGTAAATACGTCGACACCATCTTTGTAACCGAGAAGAGCGCCAAGTCAAGCTGGGGCAATGTCAGACGTCCTGAGGCTTTGCCCATTTGGTCCCATAAAC
>JAAYHS010000153.1 GCA_012735315.1 Bacillota bacterium
AAACAGTTTAACCTCAGCCGTCAAACCGTCAGGCAGGCTCTGGGAGACCTTGAAAAAGACGGGTGGATCATTCGCCAACAGGGTCGGGGTACTTTCGTGGCTGATCGGGCAGCCAAAAAATCCGGGCAAATCGCGTTAGTCATCAAAAGTGTTTCCAATTTCATCTTCCCCGAAATTATCAGGGGAATCGATAGTGTTTTAAGCGAAGCCGGTTTTGAACTCAAACTGTATCTCAGCCAAGACGACCCCGAACGGGAAGCGGAATATTTAAAGAAAATTGCCGATAACGAAGTGGACGGCGTAATTATCGAACCCGCAAAAAATGCGGGGCCATGCGTAAACTATCGTTACTATCAGGAACTGGATCAAAAAGAAATTCCTTATTTAATGATTCATTCATATTGGCCCGAACTCGATCCGGCCTATTATATAGTGGATGATTGCTGGGGCGGTTATATAGCCACCCAATACCTATTACAATTAGGCCACCGCAAAATCGCCGGAATTTTTAACATCGACGTTAAACAGGGTCTCGACCGGCTCGCCGGTTATAAAAAAGCTTTATTGGAGTACGGTATTGAGCCCGAGTCCTGGTTGATCGGAGAGTATCAATATAAAACCGACCACGATTCTTTTCCTTACCATTTTTTACAGCACCTTCTAGGAAGGCCTGAAAAACCGACAGCGATCTTTTGTTATAATGACCTGGACGCCATCAGAGCCTTAGATGCAATCCGTAGCGCCAATTTAAAAGTCCCCGATGATTTTTCGATAGTCGGTTATAATGATTCCATTTTAGCTACTGCTTCCGAAGTTAAACTGACTTCCATAAAGCATCCTAAACGTGAATTCGGGCGGGAAGCGGCCCGAATGATCATCAATATGTCGGGGCGTAAGATCGAAAAGCCAAGGTTGATTGTACAACCGGAGTTAATTATTCGTTCGTCTTGCTCCAAGAATAATCTTTAACCCGGCCTGAACCCGGATCCAATCATTAGTATTAGCGGCGACACCCAACTGAAACCAACAGCCCGGTCTCAAGTTACCTCAAGACCGGGGCTTTTTTTATTTCGGCAGCGATTATTTCTTTATTGATTCACGCCTCCGAAGGTTTGTCCTTAATAAGAAAACGCCTGCTTTTTACATTATTTTAACCTTTTCTTTACCGACCAATATCCCTTGTTCCAACAGAGCTTTGCGTAAAAAAATCGAATTTGTGTTTTAAAATTAAATCTTATAATGATTTGCCGAATTTTAACGGGTACAACCGAATCGCAATATTGACACATTGTAAACTGGGTGTTAATATGAAATTAAGGATAGTATTTTAATGATATTTGTACTTACAAATAATTTGCGCGACGTTAAATTAAAGAAATTAGACCTTTCTCTATTTATGATCGGCTTTGTTATTTGTGAAATCAGAAAAACTTTTTTCCAAAGACAATTTATACTTAACTCTAAATAAAAAACCATTCTAAACTAAAAGTAAAGAAGGGATGCCGTCAAAAAGATAGTCAAATATTATTAGACGATGCCTTGCAGGCCTATTTTATTTTTTAAAATTAAGGAGGTAAAAATTTGAAAAGTAAATTTTTAGGAGGGCTAATTTTAACCCTAATCCTGTGTTTGACTTTACTGATCGCGCCCAACAGCTTCTCCGCCGGAGATATCTATGTGGCGCCGAACGGTACCGCTTCTAATCCCGGCACGATTTCGCAACCTACAACTTTGGAATCCGCCATCACCCGCGCAGTCGCGGGAACCACTATTTGGATGCGCGGCGGAACCTACAATTATTCATCAACGATCACCATCGAACGCGGCAACAACGGTAGCCCCAACGCCCGAAAGAATATCTTCGCCTACGGCAACGAAAAACCGGTCCTGAACTTTTCCGGCCAGGCTTTCGGCTCATCCAACCGCGGGCTCCAAATCTTCGGTCACTATTGGCACGTTAGAGGACTTGAAGTCGCGTATGCCGGCGACAACGGTATTTTTATCGGCGGCAACTATAACA
>JAAYHS010000154.1 GCA_012735315.1 Bacillota bacterium
AGATGGTAATGCCTGGGGACAACATTAGAATGAGCATCGAATTGATTACGCCGATTGCGATGGAAGAAGGTTTGCGGTTCGCGATTCGCGAAGGCGGACGCACCGTCGGCGCCGGCGTGGTCACGAAGATCATTGAATAAAATGAGTTTTATTTAATAGTAATTTAAGGTAAAAGCATCGGACTTGAAAGGTTTTAAATCGGGTTATTAATTGCGGTGTTCAAAGAAGATGTTGAATTGGTTTTTGTTCAACATCTTCTTCTTGTTAAACTGAGAATTTGGAGCATTGCCATTTTAGCGAATATTTTTTTATCCTTCGCGCCGGGAATATTATTTTAATATCCAGCTTGACATGGCGGTTTAAATGTGGTAAATTTTATTAGTGATTGCGATCCGGTGGATCTTATTTTTTTTCGACTTTTTTAGCCCGATTGGGCGATTAAGCGGATTTCGTCAATTTGATTGCGACGCGAGATCCTTTTTTTAAAGCTTATCAATTCGGACAATCAAGGAGGTGCCGGAAATGCGGGAAGGAATTACTCTGGCTTGCTCTGAATGTAAAAACCGTAATTACCGTACCAATAAAAATAAAAAAAATAACCCCGAACGAATCGAACTTATGAAGTACTGCAAGTTTTGCCGCAAAGAAACGAACCATAAAGAAACCAGATGAGTATTTTTCAGCTTAGGCTTCGGATGCGGATGTTAAAAAACGACCCTTAATGGAGGGGTGAGTAAAAGTGCAACCCACCAAGACGATTAAAAAAGAATCTTCGGCAGCGGGTTTTCAGCGTTTTTTTCGTAACGTGACCGCCGAATTGAAGAAAGTCAGCTGGCCCAATCGTAAAGAACTCACAACCTATACAGCAGTAGTTATTTTAACTGTGGTTGTGGTTGCTTTCATAATATGGGTTTGGGATGTCGGCTTAACGCTTATCTTTAAGGCGCTGGGATTTTATCGGTAGTGAGGAGAAACTTATGGAAAAGAATTGGTATGTTATTCATACCTATTCCGGATATGAAAATAAAGTAAAGGCTAATTTAGAACGCCGCGTGGAATCCATGGGGATGGAGGATAAGATATTCCGGATTTTAGTCCCTACCGAAGAAGAATTGGAGATCAGGGATGGGAAACGGAAGATCACCAAAAAAAAGATTTATCCCGGTTATGTGATCGTCGAGATGATTTTAACCGACGATTCTTGGTATGTAGTACGAAACACCCCCGGGGTGACCGGCTTTGTCGGTTCCGGTTCCAAGCCCATACCTTTGCAGGAAAAAGAGACCAAGTTAATCTTGCATCAAATGGGCATCGATGAACCCCGCGCCAAAATTGATTTCGAGTTGGGAGAAACGATTAAGGTAATTCGGGGGCCGTTTGAAAACTTTTCGGGCGTCATTGAAGAGATTAATCCCGAAAAAGGAAAGATAAAAGTGAAAGTTTCGATGTTCGGACGGGAGACCCCGGTAGAACTCGATTACCATCAGGTCGAAAAGATTTGATTTGATTATTGAGAACCGGTAATCCGCAACTGGAAAGTGGGAGGGACAATCCCGTTAAGACCACATTTTACACTAAGGAGGTGAAGGGCAATGGCTAAAAAGATCGCGGGGATAATTAAACTTCAAGTTCCGGCCGGGAAAGCGAATCCGGCGCCGCCCGTAGGCCCTGCCCTGGGACAACATGGCGTGAACATCATGGAGTTTTGCAAATCCTTTAACGAACGCACCGCAAATCAGGCCGGGATGATCATTCCGGTAGTGATTACGGTATATGAGGATCGTTCGTTTACTTTTATTTGTAAAACTCCCCCGGTTCCCGTTTTGATTAAAAAGGCAATTAACCTGGAGAAGGCTTCCGGTGTGCCTAATAAGACCAAAGTGGGAACACTCAGTAAATCAAAATTAAGAGAGATCGCGGAGCTAAAGATGCCCGATCTTAATGCCGCCAATATCGAAGCGGCTATGAGCATGGTTGCCGGGACAGCCCGGAGCATGGGTGTGGTAGTCGAAGACTGACCTGATATAAGGCGTCGTTTGCCGGAGTGACTGTTAACCATTAAAAGCGGCGCGTTATGTCTGAAAAATGTGGGAGGAAGCATATTCCGTCGGACCACTTAGGAGGTATAAAAATGCCAAAGCACGGCAAAAGGTATCTGGAAGCAGTTAAGATGGTGGATAACACCAAATTATACGAACCGAGCGAAGCTCTGGATTTGATCCAAAAAATGCCCAAGGGCAAGTTTGATGAAACCGTTGAAGTGGCGATTCGTTTGGGAGTCGATCCCAGGCATGCCGACCAACAGATCCGCGGCGCGGTAGTTTTGCCTTATGGAACGGGCCGAACCGTCCGGGTCGCCGTATTCGCCAAAGGCGAGAAAGCTAAAGAGGCCCAAGAGGCGGGGGCTGAAAAAGTCGGAGCTGAGGATTTGGTTGAAGAAATTCAAAAGGGATGGATGGAATTTGATGTAGCCGTCGCTACGCCGGATATGATGGGCGCGGTTGGTAAGTTGGGCAAGATTTTGGGACCTAAAGGTTTGATGCCGAATCCGAAGACCGGCACGGTTACTTTTGAAGTCGCCAAAGCGGTTAAAGAGATCAAAGCAGGTAAAATCGAATACCGAGTTGATAAGACCGGTATAGTGCATGCGCCGATCGGAAAAGTATCGTTTGACCTCGATAAACTGGTTCAGAATTTCCGGACTTTGTTGGACGTTATTATCAAGGCTAAACCGGCGTCGGCCAAAGGAACCTATCTTAAAAGCATAGTAGTATCTTCCACGATGGGTCCGGGAGTTAAAATTTCACCGCAACTGGCGGCTCAAATCGCTGCGGAACGTTAAAAAGTTTTAAAAGTAAAAATAAAATAATAAAATTGGATTGCCATAGACAGTAGGTGTCCGCGGGGACATAATGGTTAAACCGCAAGGTTAAACCGCCTACCGAGGCTGGAAGTATTCAAGTTTAGTAAAATAAGCCCTTAGCGGTTTATTTTTAAAACCTCCAGTTATCTATGGGGGTTTTATTTTTCCCGCATTAAGGAGGTGTGAAAATGGCAAGGCCGGAAAAAGAGGCCGTGGTTAGTGAGATTCAACAAAAGATTGCCATGTCTAAATCGGTGATTTTAGCCGATTATCGTGGTTTAAACGTTGCAGAAGCGACTGAGTTGCGAAAAAAGCTTCGCGAGGCCGGTGTTGAATACAAGGTCGTTAAAAACACCTTAACCAGCAGGGCAGCCAAGGCCGCCAACATTGAGGGATTGGACCAATTTTTAAGCGGACCGACGGCATTGGCTTTTGGAATTAACGATGTGGTAATCCCGGCAAAAATTTTAGCCGATTTCGCCAAGGATCATAAGAATCTGGAATTGAAAGGCGGAATCTTGGAAGGCAAAGTCATCGGTTTGCAAGCGGTTAAGGAACTGGCTACTTTACCGACGCGGGATGCGCTTCTCGGACAACTGGTCGGCATGTTCCAAGCGCCGTTGCGGGGCTTGGTTACGGTCTTATCTGGTCCGCTTCGAAACTTAACTTATGCTGTTGAAGCGGTACGGAAACAAAAAGCCGGTGAATAAAAGTGGTTTTTTGATAAAACGCTGATTTAAAATATTTTAAGGAGGATCATAAAATGTCAAAAGTTAATGAAGTATTGGAAATAGTAAAAGGAATGTCCGTTCTTGAACTTAACGAATTGGTAAAGGCTTTTGAGGAAGAGTTTGGAGTTTCCGCCGCCGCTCCGGTAGCGGTCGCCGCCGCGGCTCCTGCCGCCGCCGCTCCCGCCGCCGAAGAAAAGACCGAGTTTGATGTGGTTTTAGCCAACGCGGGCGCTCAAAAGATTCAGGTCATTAAAGTCGTGCGCGAAGCGACCGGACTTGGCCTAAAAGAAGCTAAAGATATGGTTGACGGCGCTCCGAAAACCATTAAAGAAGGCGTATCTAAGCAGGAGGCCGAGGAGCTTAAGAAGAAGCTCGAAGAAGCCGGCGCTACCGTTGAACTTAAGTAAGTGTATTTAAGGTAATCGGAGGGGTAAATCGCCTCTCCGGTTACTTTAAATTTATTATTGACAACCGCTCTTAGCTGTGATATCATTATTATCTGCCGGTATTTACAGCGCCCCAAAAGGGAAAGATGTAATAGCGGAATCAAATAATATATTTTGAAATGTGGGCTGAGAGCTGAAATCCGATTACTAGTATTCAATACTATTGAAAACGTAAGCGAGGATAACGATGTTACCTTGCTTTTATCTGTTTATAGATAGAGATTATTTGATTGTACCAAATTCCGAAGAGGTGAGTAGTTTGCAGGGAACCTTGAAAAAGCGCCGCGACCGGTTGAATTTCGGTAAAATCGATGAAATTTTGGAAATGCCCAACTTAATCGAGGTACAGCAAAAATCATACCGATGGTTTTTAGATGAAGGTTTGCGCGAAATGTTTCGCGATATTTCACCAATTCAAGATTTTACGGGCAACCTTGTTTTGGAGTTTATCGACTACTCCTTGGGGGAACCCAAATATCCGGTGGATGAATGTAAGGAGCGGGATGTCACTTATGCCGCGCCGCTTCGCGTAAAAGCCCGCTTAATTAATAAAGAAACCGGCGAAGTTAAAGAGCAAGAAGTCTTTATGGGAGACTTCCCTTTGATGACCGAAAAAGGCACCTTTATTATTAACGGGGCGGAAAGGGTTATTGTCAGTCAGTTGGTCCGTTCGCCAGGGGTGTATTTCGGCAGGACCCAAGATACAACCGGGAAATATTTATATTCGGCCAGCATAATCCCGAACCGCGGCGCGTGGCTCGAATTTGAGTTCGACGGAAACGATGTTTTATATGTGAGAATAGATCGCACCCGTAAGTTGCCGGTTACGATCCTGCTTAAGGCATTGGGGTTGGGTAATAATTATCAACTCACCGAGCTTTTCGACGGACATGAAAGCGTCAAGTTAACTTTGGAACGGGACAACACTCAAAATGAAGAAGAAGCTTTGATCGAAATCTACAAACGGCTTCGCCCGGGTGAACCCCCGACGGTCGACAGCGCGCGCACTTTATTTGAAACCTTGTTTTTCGATTCCAAACGTTACGATTTGGCGCCGGTTGGCCGTTATAAACTAAACAAGAAGTTGGGGCTTAATTTCCCCACTAAAACCGTTAAACCTTCAACCGACGCCTCCGGAAACGTGATTCCCGGCCAAGAAGCAGTCAAGACGTTGACTAAGGAAGATGTAATCGAAGTAGTGAAATATTTATTGAATCTGCATGACGGCTCCGGAGAGATCGACGACATCGATCATCTCGGCAACCGCCGCTTAAAATCGGTGGGAGAGTTGCTTCAAAATCAATTCCGGATCGGGTTGGCCAGGATGGAAAGAGTGGTCCGGGAGCGAATGACCATCCAGGATGTAGAGGTGATTACGCCTCAGGCATTGATTAATATCCGGCCGGTTGTAGCGGCGATTAAAGAATTTTTCGGTTCCAGCCAATTGTCGCAATTCATGGATCAAACCAATCCCCTGGCCGAATTGACCCACAAGCGAAGACTTTCGGCTTTGGGGCCGGGAGGATTATCCAGGGAACGCGCCGGGTTCGAGGTAAGAGACGTGCACCACTCCCACTATGGAAGGATGTGCCCGATTGAAACCCCTGAAGGACCTAATATCGGCTTAATCGGGTCGCTCACTACTTATGCCCGGATTAATGAATACGGGTTTATCGAAACTCCTTACCGGTGGGTTGTTGACGGCAAGGTGACCGATGAAATCATTTATTTGACCGCGGACGAAGAAGATAAATATATTATAGCTCAGGCTAATGAGCCTTTTGATCCGAAAAGCAGAGAATTTCTGCATAACCGCGTATCCGTTCGCTATCGGGAAGATATCTTGGAGGTCCCCAGCGGTCAAGTTCAATTAATGGACGTTTCGCCCAAACAATTGGTGAGTATCGCTACCGCATTGATCCCGTTTTTGGAAAACGATGACGCCAACCGGGCTTTGATGGGATCCAACATGCAACGGCAAGCGGTTCCGCTGCTGAGGTCCGAAGCCCCTTTAGTGGGGACCGGTATGGAATATAAAGCGGCTATTGATTCGGGCGTGGTGGTATTAGCGAAGCAGAAAGGCGCGGTCACTAAAGTGACCGGGGAAGAAATCCGGATTAAAACCGAAGACGGGATTGATTCTTATAAATTATTGAAGTTCAAGCGTTCCAACCAAGGAACTTGTATTAATCAAAAACCGATCGTTGTCGAGGGACAAACCGTGGAAGCCGGTGAAGTAATCGCCGACGGACCTTCCACCGACCAAGGCGAACTGGCTTTGGGGAAAAACATCTTGGTCGCCTTCATGCCCTGGGAAGGATATAATTACGAAGACGCCATTTTAATCAGTGAAGAATTGGTTATCGATGATGTTTTTACTTCGGTTCATATTGAGGAATATGAGGCGGAAGCAAGAGACACCAAACTAGGCGCCGAGGAGATCACCAGGGATATCCCGAATGTGGGGGAAGGCTCGCTTGATGATTTGGACGAACAAGGCATCATCCGGATTGGGGCTGAAGTCAGACCCGGCGATATCTTGGTGGGTAAAGTGACCCCTAAGGGCGAAACCGAACTCACCGCTGAAGAGCGGCTGTTGAGGGCGATCTTCGGCGAAAAAGCCCGGGAAGTGCGGGATACCTCGCTGCGGGTCCCCCATGGCGAATCGGGCCGGGTGGTAGATGTCAAAGTATTTTCAAGGGAAAACGGCGATGAACTGGCGCCGGGCGTAAATCGATTGGTCCGGGTTTATATCGCCCAGAAACGGAAGATTTCCGAAGGGGATAAAATGGCCGGACGACACGGTAATAAAGGCGTTATCGCTAAAATATTACCGGTTGAGGACATGCCGTTTTTACCCGACGGCACACCGGTTCAAATTGTTCTGAATCCGTTAGGCGTGCCTTCCCGAATGAATCTCGGCCAGATTTTAGAAACCCATTTGGGATGGGCGGCCAGAGTTTTGGGTTTACATGTGGCTACTCCGGTTTTTGACGGGGCTACCGAAAAAGAAATCATGGAGTTCGTTAAAAAAGCCGACTTGCCCAAAGGCGGAAAGACTCAACTTTTTGACGGACGCACCGGCCAACCTTTCGATCAACCCATAACGGTCGGATATGTTTATATGTTAAAATTGGCGCACTTGGTGGATGATAAGATTCATGCCCGTTCCACCGGCCCCTATTCTTTAGTTACTCAACAGCCGTTAGGCGGCAAGGCCCAATTTGGAGGACAACGCTTCGGCGAGATGGAGGTTTGGGCTTTGGAAGCCTACGGAGCGGCCTATACCTTGCAAGAATTATTGACCGTTAAATCGGACGATGTGATCGGCCGGGTTAAAACTTACGAAGCGATAGTCAAGGGAGAGAATGTTCCGGAACCCGGTGTTCCCGAGTCTTTCAAAGTATTGATCAAGGAATTGCAAAGTCTCTGTCTTGATGTGAAAGTCTTGACCGAAGAAGAGCAAGAGGTT
Source organism: Bacillota bacterium (assembly GCA_012735315.1). Taxonomy (GTDB): domain Bacteria; phylum Bacillota; class UBA4882; order UBA8346; family UBA8346; genus JAAYHS01. Next base: position 7,513 of record JAAYHS010000154.1, read on the forward strand.
CAGATCAAGGAGGAAGATGAAGACGTAAAAGAAATGGCCAAAGAACTGGGTTTGGAAATCGAAGCCCCTTCGGATGCAGTTTTTGAGGATGATATCGAGGATATCGATAACGGCGAGAATATGTTCAACGAAGAAGATGAAGAATTATTCGAAGAGGCTACGGAAGAGGTATTTGAAGAGGACTTAATAGGAGAAGTCTAATCTACCAAGATCGTTCAAAGGAGGGGAATCCCTTGCTGGATGCCAATAATTTTGACGCTTTAAAAATCGGCTTGGCTTCTCCGGAGCAGATTAGAGCTTGGTCAAGCGGGGAAGTAAAAAAGCCGGAGACCATCAATTACCGGACTTTAAAACCGGAGCGGGAAGGACTTTTTTGTGAAAAAATTTTTGGGCCTCAACGGGACTGGGAATGCCATTGCGGCAAATATAAACGAGTTCGTTATAAGGGAATTATTTGCGATCGTTGCGGAGTGGAAGTGACCCGTTCCAAAGTCCGCCGCGAAAGGCTGGGCCATATTGAATTGGCGGCTTCGGTATCCCATATTTGGTTTTTTAAGGGAATACCCAGCCGGATGGGTTTGTTGCTTGACGTTTCACCGCGTCATTTGGAAAAAGTGATTTATTTCGCTTCTTATATTGTGGTTGACAGTGGAAATACTCCGCTGCTTAAAAAACAACTTTTGTCGGAGAACGAGTATCGCGAAGCCCGTGAAAAGTACGGCCAGAATTTTAAAGCTTTGATGGGCGCGGAAGCCATCAAGAAGCTGCTGGAAGAGATCGATCTTGATAAATTGTCTCAAGAATTAAAGAAAGAGATAAAGGAAGTAAGCGGGCAACGTCGAATTAGAGCCATCCGCCGTTTAGAGGTGGTTGAGGCGTTCCGTAAATCGGAAAGCCGTCCCGAATGGATGGTGATGGATGTAATACCGGTAATCCCGCCCGAGCTTCGGCCGATGGTCCAATTGGACGGAGGGCGTTTTGCCACCTCCGATTTGAATGATCTTTACCGTCGCGTTATCAACCGGAATAACCGTCTCAAAAGGTTACTGGAATTGGGAGCCCCGGATATTATCGTCCGGAATGAGAAGCGGATGCTTCAGGAGGCGGTTGACGCTTTGATCGATAACGGTCGCCGCGGCCGCCCGGTTACGGGACCCGGGAATCGTCCCTTAAAGTCTTTAAGCGACATGCTCAAGGGGAAACAAGGGCGTTTTCGTCAAAATCTTTTAGGAAAAAGGGTTGACTATTCCGGACGTTCGGTGATCGTGGTGGGACCGGAATTGAAACTGCACCAGTGCGGTCTTCCCAAGGAGATGGCGCTGGAGTTGTTTAAACCGTTTGTGATGAAACGTTTGGTAGATAAAGGACATGTTCATAATATTAAGAGCGCCAAACGGATGGTGGAAAGGGTCAAAACCGAAGTCTGGGATGTTTTGGAGGAAGTAATTCAGGAACACCCGGTATTATTGAACCGTGCTCCGACCTTGCATCGACTCGGGATCCAAGCCTTTAAACCGGTATTGGTTGAAGGCCGGGCCATTCAAATTCATCCGTTGGTTTGTACCGCGTATAACGCCGACTTTGACGGCGATCAGATGGCGGTGCACGTGCCGCTCTCGGCGGAAGCGCAAGCCGAAGCTAGAGTATTGATGCTTTCAGCTCATAACATCCTCTCCCCGGCGAATGGGAGACCGATAGCGACTCCGACTCAGGATATGGTTTTGGGTTGTTATTACCTGACGATTCCACGGGATGGCGCCAAGGGCGAAGGCAAAGTTTTCAACGACCCGAATGAGGTTTATTGCGCTTATGATGCGGGGGCGGTTGAATTACACGCTAAGATTAAAATACGGGTTAACGACCAATTGATCGACACCACCGTGGGGCGGGTTATTTTTAACGATCAAGTTAAATTGGATTTGTACCCGGACCCGGTCGAGAATTTTCAATTAACCAATCGGGTGATCGACCGAGGGGTCCTCGGGCAACTGGTCGGGAAATGCGCCCGGAGCCATAGCGTGGCCAAAACCGCTGAAATATTGGATCAAATTAAAAGAGTGGGGTTCCGCTTTGCCACTCAATCCGGCACCACCATCGCCATAGAGGATATTACGGTTCCCGCGAGCAAAAAGAAGATTTTAGCTGAAGCCGAGCAGCAAGTGGAACAGGTTGAAGAGCAATTCCGGCGCGGTTTAATCACCAGTGATGAACGCTATCAACGATTCATCGATATTTGGACGAAAGCCAAGGAAAGCGTCACCGAGGCAATGAATAAGGCTTTGAAGAAGTTTAATCCGGTTTATATGATGTCGATATCGGGGGCGCGCGGCAATCCGGCCCAGCTTTCCCAGTTGGCCGGGATGCGCGGTTTGATGACCGATCCGTCGGGACGGATTATTGACCTTCCGATTCGGGCTAATTTCCGCGAAGGGTTAACCGTTTTGGAATTCTTCATTTCCACTCATGGAGCCAGAAAGGGTTTAGCCGATACCGCTCTACGGACCGCCGACTCCGGTTATTTAACCAGACGTTTGGTAGACGTGGCCCAGGACGTTATCGTCCGTGAAGAAGAGTGCGGCGCCACCGAGGGAGTCAGAGTCGGCGCGATTTTTGATGGAAACGAAGAAATCGAAAAATTACGGGAAAGAATTATCGGACGTTTGGCGGCTGAGGATGTTATCGACCCCAAATCGAAAGAGGTTATCGTCAAAACCAATGAGGAAATCACCGAAGAAGCGGTTGAGCGGATCGAACAAGCCGGCATTAAAGAAGTGGCGATTCGTTCGGTTTTAACTTGTCGCAGTAAGTACGGCGTCTGTCAAAAATGTTACGGCCGTAATCTCGCCACCGGGAAGCTGGTCGATGTCGGCGAAGCGGTAGGAATAATCGCCGCCCAATCCATTGGAGAGCCCGGAACCCAGCTGACTATGAGGACTTTTCATACCGGCGGCGTAGCCGGAGATGATATCACTCAAGGTTTGCCGAGGGTCGAGGAGTTATTCGAGGCCAGGAAGCCCAAAGGCCAAGCGATTATCAGCGAGTACGACGGCGTCGTTAAAATTACCGAAGTGAAAGGGGTTCGTCGCATAACCGTAGTTACCGAAAGCGGGGAAGAAAAAGTGTATCAGGTCCCCTTCGGTTCCCGGATTAAGGTTAAAGATGGAGGTCGGGTCACCGCGGGTGATTTATTGACCGAAGGTTCGGCTAATCCCCACGATATCTTGAAAGTCAAAGGCATTCACGGAGTTCAGGCTTACTTGGTCCAAGAGGTGCAAAACGTTTACCGTTCCCAAGGAGTCTGGATTAACGACAAGCATATCGAGGTGGTAGTCCGGCAAATGCTTCGCAAACGAAAGGTTGAACATGCCGGCGATACCGATCTTTTGCCCGGAGGTTTGGTTGACGTTTTTGAACTGGAGGAGGAAAACCGCAGAGTCGAAGAAGCCGGCGGCGAACCGGCAACCGCTAAACCGGTATTGCTAGGGATTACCAAAGCCTCTTTGGCCACGGACAGCTTCTTGTCGGCCGCTTCTTTCCAAGAAACGACCAGAGTTTTAACGGAGGCGGCGATTAAAGGAAAACATGATCCGCTACTGGGGTTGAAAGAAAATGTTATTATCGGGAAATTAGTACCGGCGGGCACCGGAATGTCGCGTTACCGAAATGTCAAAATAGTAGCGGAATAACTAAAAAACGCATAACTTCCTTAAGTATTATTACAAGGAGGTATTGGATGGTTAAAAAAAATAGGATCTTTTTGATTGTTGCGCCGATGATTGTTGCGCTGATTTACATCAGCATAGCCTTGAATAGCGGCGTGATCTTGAGAAGATCCGAGAAAAGGCAAAGTATTGTAACGGAAAAATTGATCAGCCAAACGAGTTCCTTAATCGAGATAATGGATTCGGTAAAAATAAGTCCGGATGGTAAGCGGATTGCTTATATCGAACCAGCTGGGTCAAAACAAATCATGGTGATTGATGGTAAAGCCAGCCGGCATTACGATAGCATCATGGCCGGATCGCCATATTTTAGTCCTGATAGTAAACGGGTGGCTTATACGGCCCAGTTGGGAGATAAGTGGACGGTGGTGGTCGATGGCAAAGAGAGCGGGTGGTTTGACGGTATAACTACCAATCCTACTTTTAGCCCTGATAGCAAACGATTGGCTTTCGGAGTCAGGGTGGGTGAAAAACGTTTTGTGATCGTTGATGGTCAAGCGCAGAAATTTAAGTATGATTTTCAAGGTAATATGTTTACTTTCAGTCCGGATAGCAAAAGGTTGGCTTATACCGCCCAACTTGGCGAAGATTGGGTGGTTGTCGTTGACGACAAACCCGGTAAAAAATATGATGATATACTATTTTTTTCATTTAGCCCCGACAGCCGAAGAATAGCTTATTCAGCGCGCCTGGGCGAAAAATACTTTGTGGTGACTGATGGGAAAGAAGGTCAATATTACGACGGTATCCTCGAGACCACTCCGATCTTTAGCCCGAATAGCAAACATATAGCTTATGTAGCCAAACAAGACGACAAACGGTTTGTAGTGGTAGATGGTAAAGAGAAGAAATATTATACTGCTATTGGAAGATACTCTTTATTATTTAGTCCGGATAGCCGTTATTTGGCTTATGCGGCCCAACTGGACGGTAAATGGTTTATAGTGAAAAATGATGAAGAAGGAGAACGGTATGACGGGATCGGAAACACTCTTGTTTTTAGTCCCGATAGCAACAGGATAGCTTATACAGCCTTGAAGGGAAATAAATGGTTTGTGATAACCGACGGTACAGCCGGACAGCCTTATGACGGCATCGCGATTGGCACCCCCGTCTTTAGTCCGGATAGTAAATGCATCGCTTATGTTGCTTTTGGCGGTAAGAAGCAATTGGTTGTGGTTGACGAAAAAGAGGACAAAAAATATGATGGTATTATAGAAAACTCACTTGCTTTCAGCCCGGACGGCCGGCATTTAGCTTACGCGGCCCAGTTGGGTAAGAAGCAATTTATTGTTGAAAATGGGGAAGAACATAAAAAATATGATTTCATCTGTTCGGCGCCTGTTTTTAACTCGGATGGCGAACAGTTGGCCTATTCGGCGCAAGTGGGCGACAAATGGACAATCGTTATTAATCGAAAAGAAGGTAAATATTATGAAGGCGGTATTATTAACGTGGAAAAAGGAGGCGCTTTCTCATCCGAAGGAATTCAATATTTTGCATTTAAAGATAATTGCATTTATTGGGTAGAAGAATAAAAAACCCGATGTTAAAAACTATCCGAAAACATTGAAATAGAAACAATGGTTAATGGTAATCATGGAATCGATAAATTATAAAATATGAGTTGAAATTTTTTATTGACTCTCTCTCAAAATGGTGTTAATATAATAAAGTGTCTGATTTGAGGCGGGCGCTACTACTTTTGGGAGCTGAGGTTAGTATGACGCAGCAAGTCAGTCAAATCATTCGGGAAAACCAATCGAAAATTATCGGTTTAAGACAAACAATCAGAGCGATTCAACAGGACAAAGTCACCCGAGTTTTTATTGCCAGCGACATCGAGGAGCATATTATCCGTAAAATAACCGATTTGTGCGAAGAAAAGAATATTCCAATTGTGGCGCTTGACATGACCCAAAAGGAATTGGGAAGGCTTTGCCGGATTGAAGTTGGCGCTTCGGTAGTCGCGATTACAAAGTGAGTTTTCCTTGAGGAGGTGGATCATTTGCCGACAATTAGTCAATTAGTAAAAAAAGGTCGGAAAACGACATCCAAAACAAGCGATGCTCCGGCGTTGGGTTGGACTTATAACGTCAACAAAGAACAAATGATTAAAACCGGGGGTAGTCCTCAAAAAAGAGGCGTTTGTACTCGTGTTTCGACGGTAACCCCCAAAAAGCCCAACTCTGCTTTACGGAAGGTTGCCAGGGTGCGTTTGACCAATAGATTGGAAGTCACCGCCTATATTCCCGGTGAAGGTCACAACCTTCAAGAACACTCGGTGGTATTGATTAGGGGTGGCAGAGTCAAAGACCTTCCCGGAGTGCGTTACCATATCGTTAGAGGCGTGTTGGATACGGCTGGAGTTCAAAATCGCAAGCAAGGACGCTCCAAATACGGGGCTAAATTGCCGAAATCAGCCGCAACAAAGAAGAAGTAATGAACGGAGGTTGTACACGTGCCGCGTCGTGGTTCAGTCCCTAAAAGAGAATTATTACCCGATCCGATTTACGGAAGCCAACAAGTAACCCAATTTATTAATCGGATCATGCTTGACGGTAAAAAAGGCATTGCTGAAAAAATTTTTTACAATGCCATGGAAATAATCGCCGAAAAATCGGGTAAAGATCCGATGGAGGTTTTCCAAACCGCCATTAAAAATGTAATGCCGGTTTTGGAGGTTAAACCCCGCCGGGTCGGCGGAGCGACCTATCAAGTGCCGGTTGAAGTGAGAGCGGAGCGTCGTTTGGCGCTTGGTATCAGATGGATTATTATTAATGCTCGTAATCGGGGCGATTTTAAGACGATGCAAGAAAAATTAGCCGCTGAGTTAATCGATGCTTCTCAAGGCGTGGGCGCTTCCATTAAAAAGAAGGAAGACACTCATAAGATGGCCGAGGCTAATAAGGCCTTTGCGCATTATCGTTGGTAATGGCCACAACCCAAATGGTCATGTTCGGACTAATTTGCGTTTAGGGTTTTGTGGAGGTAAATTAAATTGTCGCGTAAATTTGAATTAAGTCAAATTCGAAATATCGGAATCATGGCTCATATCGACGCCGGAAAAACCACCACCACCGAAAGAATTTTATTTTATACCGGTAAGGTTCATCGGATGGGGGAGGTTCATGACGGCGCGGCTACCATGGACTGGATGATTCAGGAGCAGGAACGGGGAATCACGATTACCTCCGCTGCTACTTCCTGCGAGTGGTCTAATCATCAAATCAACATTATTGATACGCCCGGACACGTGGACTTTACCGTTGAAGTGGAACGTTCACTCCGGGTGTTGGATGGCGCTGTCGCGGTTTTTTGTTCGGTAGGCGGAGTTGAGCCCCAGTCGGAGACGGTATGGAGGCAAGCCGATAAGTACGGAGTCCCTCGGATTGCGTTTATCAATAAAATGGACCGGGTTGGAGCCGACTTTTTCCGGGGCATGGAAATGATGCGTTCGCGATTGGGCGCTAATCCGGTTGCGATTCAACTTCCGATCGGTTCCGAAGATAGATTCTGCGGGATTGTCGACTTGGTAAACGAAAAAGCTTTCATTTTTGCCGATGATCTCGGCGCCAGGAGCGAAACAAAGGAAATTCCGGCCGAGATGGTTGAATTGGTTAATGAATATCGCGGTAAATTACTCGAAACATTAGCCGAATTTGACGACGAACTGATGGCCAAATATCTTGAAGGCGAGACTATTTCGAGTGAAGAAATTAAGGCGGTTATTCGTAAAGGGACGTTGTCGGCGAAAATAACTCCGGTGTTATGCGGTTCCGCTTTTAAAAATAAAGGGATTCAGCTATTATTGGATGCCATCGTCGATTATCTTCCTTCGCCGTTGGATTTACCGCCGGTTTCCGGAACCGTTCCCGGCCAAGACAAAGAGATCGTTAGAAAAACTTCCGATAGCGAGCCTTTTTCGGCGTTGGCGTTTAAAATCATGGTCGATCCTTATGTCGGGAAATTGGCTTTCTTCCGGGTTTACTCCGGAACCCTTAAAAGCGGTTCCTATGTATTGAACTCGACTAAAAATAAACGCGAACGTATCGGAAGAATCCTTCGGATGCACGCCAATCACCGGGAAGATATCGATGAGGTCATGACCGGAGATATTGCCGCCGTGGTTGGACTTAAAGACACCGCCACCGGCGACACCTTATGCGATGAGAAAAATCCGATTATTTTAGAGTCGATGGAATTTCCGGAGCCGGTAATCGACATTGCCATCGAACCTAAAACTAAAGCCGATCAAGATAAACTAGGTTTATCCTTGGCCCGGTTGGCGGAAGAAGATCCCACTTTCCGGGTGCGCATCGATGAGGAAACGGGTCAAACCATTATTTCCGGCATGGGCGAACTTCATTTGGAGATTATCGTCGATCGTTTGTTACGCGAGTTTAAAGTCGGAGCAAATGTCGGTAAACCTCAAGTCGCTTATAGGGAAACCATTCGAAAAACGGTTAAAAGCGAAGGCAAATTCGTTAGGCAATCCGGCGGACGAGGTCAATACGGTCATGTTTGGCTTGAATTGGAACCTCTTCCCCCGGGTAGCGGTTTTCAATTTGAAAATAAAATCGTGGGTGGAGTCGTCCCCCGCGAATATATCGCCCCGGTGGAAGCGGGAGTTAAAGAAGCGATGCAGACCGGGGTTATCGCCGGATACCCGGCGGTGGACGTCAAAGTTACTATTTATGACGGTTCATACCATGAAGTCGACTCTTCGGAAATGGCGTTCCGGATTGCCGCCTCGATGGCTTTTAAAGAGGGGGCCCAAAAGGCCGATCCGGTTCTATTGGAACCGATTATGCGAGTTGAAATTACTACTCCCGAGGAATATATGGGGGATATTATGGGGGATTTCAACTCCCGTCGCGGCCGGATCGAAGGCGTGGAGAGCCGCGCCGGAGCTCAAATTGTCAGGGGATTGGTGCCTTTGGCGGAGATGTTCGGTTATGCCACGGCAATACGTTCGGCGTCGCAAGGCCGCGCGGTTTATTCAATGCATTTTTCCCATTACGAAGAAGTGCCTCGCAACATCGCCGAAACTATCATTCAAAAGGGTTAAAATTGGTTTGTAATAATCATATTAATTAAGATCTAATAAGGAGGAAATGTTAGTTATGGCTAAGCAAAAATTTGAACGGACGAAACCGCATGTAAACATAGGGACGATAGGACACGTTGACCATGGCAAGACGACCACGACGGCGGCGATCACCCTGGTGTTATCCAAAGCGGGTCAAGCTA
>JAAYHS010000155.1 GCA_012735315.1 Bacillota bacterium
AATTTACTCCCCGCATGGAACAGAGCCAGGGTTTTTGCGCAGCTTCGGTAAACAACCGGCTGACAAATCCTTTATCAAACGCAGCATTATGTGCCACCAAAAATTCCGCCCGTGCCAGCATGCTTTGGATTTTCTCCATATCCAGACACCGGCCGCGGACCTTCTGTAAAGTAAGGCCGCTAATCCTGGACGCTACCTTACTTATTGGTACGGAGGGTTCCCGCAATCCCGTATATTCATCGACTATTCCGGTAATTCGCCCTGTTTTTCTGTTATAAGCAAATAAAACTATAGCCAACTCAATAATCTCGTCCCTGCAGGCATCCAAGCCGGTAGTTTCCACATCAATAAACCCTCCGAGTCCATAGATGGAATCCAAAGCATCACCTTTTATGTACGGAAGAATTCTATTAAAAGAAAAAAAGACCGGTTCTTTTCCTGCATTGTCGTCAATCGGCATAGCTTGCACCCCCTGGCCCGCTATCCTTTATCCGGCTTCATTTTCAGTTTATTTCATCTTTCGACCTTTCTTCTGAATTTCCTGTAGATTCTTTTCTTATAAAAAGTAGTAGCTCCCTCCTACACCACCGAACAAGCAGGCCCGGCATACGGCGGTTCGATGTTAAGAGGGGAGTATATTAAACATCACAAGAAGTCCAGCTACAGCGTTTGAGCAACCATGTATTAACCAACTCGGTATTATAGATCCCAAACATTGTTTTTCATTTAGCCAACAATATGTACACCCGGCTAAACCAGCAACAAAAAATATAATGATTCCATTAATCCATCCTATTATAGTGATGAGCGGCATGTGGGCTAAAGCAAACAAAAATCCTTGAATTCCATTACCAATGAAAAACCCGAACTTGTTGATAAGTTGTTTTGCCAAAAAACCTCTAAAAAATACCTCTTCCCAAAATGCAGTTTTAAAAAAGGCCCATATTAGTACAGGAACTAAAGCTTCTGTCCCCTTTCCGAGAAATTGATCCGTAGCCAGCATTAGTCCAGAGCCGGATGATAACGTATCTATATTATTTAAAAGAAAAGATATGTAGATAAACGCAGGTGTTCCTACGGAGATAATTAATATTAAGGATAAGATAAAATTGTTTTTATATTGAACAACCGGCTTTTTAAGACCTACCCAGGCAAAAAACCCCGATGTCTTTCTGCCGCTTCCCAACCACCAAGCAAAAGGAATAATTAATGGTAGTATTATGTATACAAGCAATTCAACTAACTGATTAATAATCTCCATTATAATTACCTCCTCCCGAATAATAGGGGTTTCTCACGCCCTTTCCTCTGCTGACCCTTGGCGTACATGGCAATCGCTTGTTTCTCGGTGCCGGAAACGTTATCTGCTGGACAGAAATAGGGAGAAATCTTTGTTCATATTTTAATCAACCCTTTTTTCTTTTATGACCCTTATCGACAACAAAACCTGCATTCAGCAGGTTTTATTAAAAAGGAGGTAAATTTTTTCTCCTGTAAAAGAAGGTGTGATTTTCTATATTTTTTCATTGGCTTTTAAAACTTTCACCCAAAATAAAACCTATGAATTTACATAAGCAACAATTGGCTCTATGTTACTTCTTTTGGTAAAGTCTACCGGTTTATCATATGCTTTAAGCATATCAATTTCATCAGACATTAATTTCTTTTTTGTTCTCTTTTTAAGGATTATCCTCCATTTGAATAATGTCATAAGCACTTTATCAAAGGGTGGTAATTTATTAAAGTTAAAACCTCCTTGTAAGTAAAAAAACTTAATTTGTTTTTGTTGGTCTGAAGTAAAGTTATGCATTAGGACTTCTTTAAATACATCTTCGCTCGCCGGTGAAGCTCCACAAGCGAAAATAATAACCCTTTTGCCAACTAATTTATCAATGTTTTTTATAATAAACTTAACACCAATAATGCCAGTTGCATACAGACTACCACCATAAATTATGGTATCATATTTTTTTAAAATACTGGAATCAACCTTGGAAACTTCGAAAATATCGGCTAATAAATCTTCAGCAATCCATTGTGCATATTTTTTAGTAAAGCCTGTTTTAGATTTGTAAATCACGACAGTTTTCATTATTTTGACCCTCCTTCTATCATTTGGTTTAATTTCACATTTTCCTAATACTATCTATTGGTTTCCAAAAATGAACCCA
>JAAYHS010000156.1 GCA_012735315.1 Bacillota bacterium
ACATTATTTTGGTCCCATCGGGAGACCATTGAGGTTTGATATCGTCAAGCTTATTAGAGGTTAGTCTTTTTAAATCGGAACCGTCGTCATTAATGGTATAAATCTCGTAATTACCGTCCCGTCTTGAAACAAAAGCGATTCTTTTCACCTGATTTACGGTGGGATTTTCATTTGTTTGAATATCGGAACCAGCATTAATGATTGAAGTTAATATAAACAGTAACACCAATGAAGAAATAAGTGAAAACTTTATCCGCATAGTATAAACCTCCAAACATTTAGAAGCTAAAATAGCATTTCATAATACTATTATTTTATCGCTTTACAAAAAATTGTTAACTTTACGTCAAAATGATTTTTAGTATACAAGCAAAGGGCTGTCTCGTCGAGACAGCCCTGCTTAAACATTAAACTAAAACTGTTACCACAAGCTGGCATAAGCGCTGAGATAGGTGTAGTCGTTCTTGCTATCACCATCACCAGTAGAAGCGCTACCGATTCTGGTTTCAAAAATGCCGAACTTGTAGCCGATAAAGATGTCGGTGAAATTACCGTCAAGCTTAAATGAAGCGCCATCCGGTGTTCCAACGGCATCAGCGTCATCTTTAGCATTCATCGCCCGATAGCCAATGGTGACTTTCCCATCAGCAAGACCGGTATAACGGATCTGATAACCGGTACCGCCATCAGTTTTGTACTTATATTTCGAATCGGAAATAAGGGTAACGTCAAACTTCAAATCATCAAAGAAAACAGCGGCTTGGATTATGCTACCATCAATATTGTCGGCTTCTTTTTCCTTTGCAACATAGTCTAATTTAACGGTACCAAAACCGAGCTTGTAAGAACCGCCGACATTGATTTCAGTTTCAGCGCCATCATCAAAACTGCCAAGATGGAATTCGCCTCCGTCAAAATTGAAGGTAACGGCGGCAATTAGATTATTTGCATCATTGTCGTTTTCGTTTGGATCATAACCAATATTGACTTTTAAAGCATCGGTAACATAATCAAAACCTAAACCATAACCGAGAGTGCGATTGAACATCGGATCGTCATGGTATTGGTTGGGAAGAATACTGTAGACTTGGGGTTGACCGCGTTTCATATTTTCATTTTCCCAGTTGGTGAACCAGATGCTGAGATTGGAGCCGTTGATATTCTTAATACCAAAATCATAATGCGTTCCGGATACGGCAGTTTGCAAGGTAACTTTATCCTTATCAGATTGGTCGCCTTTGGGAGCCCCTACATCTGTTGTGCTGTCCGGCCAACCGGAAGCCACAACCCCGATGGTAGCCCAAGTGCCGGTGGCTTCATCAGAAACCGTGCCTTGAATCTTCAACTTTAAACCGGAATTACCATAAGTTAATACGTCATTGGTATCATCATCATCGCTGATATAATTCAATTGAACCCGGCCGCCGACATAGTGATCTAAGTTAGCGGCGGAAGCCGCAACGGCTAAAGAAAATGTTAACACCATTGCTAAAGCAAGTACTAATAACTTTTTCATAAAAAACGCTTCCTCCTCTTATTTTTTAAAAATAAATTTGCCTGATCAAGCACTTTTCTAATCCATTTGAGCTGATTCTTTTCATAGTTTCGAAACAGAACATCTCCCGGATTAAAACCGCTTGATCCAAACTCATTTTCTAAGCCTTGTCACCTCCTTCCCAAATTGAAAGCATAACGTTCGTTAACGTTAACCAAATGTGTTGTTACGTTACAAATTTATTATCATATTGTTAATCCGAAAAACCCAGACTGATATTTCCTCGACAAACATTTTAAATATTGTAAATAATTGTATATTTAGACGGTCTTTTATAGACATCGCCGCAAACGCAAATGTTCAAATAATTTCAAGGTTTTTAGGCTTACTATGAAAAAAACTCCCTTTGCGGGAGTCAAAAAATAAGGAGAAAAGTCGATTTCCTAAACTTTAGTTTGGAAATCAAATGTTTCGGTACAAGTTTATTATCATCTTATTAACGCAAAAAGCCTAGACTGATTTTTCCTAGGCTTTCTTTTTCGATGATTCTATTTTTTGTAAAATTTGTTGGGTTTTTTTAGACGGATTTTTCAGCCCCGTTCTCCCAAACCGCAACGTTCCCTAACCGCCGCCTCCAATTTGGCGAAGATAAACCGGTCAAACGTAACACCGATTAAGATTAAGACCAACATCACCGCAATGACCCTGTTCATATCGTTTAACTCCCGACCCATCATTAACAACTGTCCCAGTCCAATGCTCACATATAGTAATTCACCGGCCATCAATGACCGCCAGGAAAATGACCACCCCTGTTTTAGCCCGGCAATTATCGCCGGAAGCGCCGCCGGTAACAAGATTGTCGTTAATAAAGTCAACCCCTGCGCGCCCATATTTTTGCCTGCTCTTATATAAATCGGCGATATCTGTTTGACTCCGCTGTCGGTGGAAATGGTAATCGCCAATAAAGCGCCCATTATCACCACAAAGATAATGGCTTTTTCATTTAGACCAAACCAAAGAATTGACAACGGCAGCCAACAAATACTCGGCAGAGTCTGCAAACCGACCACTAATGAACCGACGGTCTCGTCAAGTATTTTAATCCGCCCGATCGCAAAGCCCAAAATCATGCCGAAGCATACGGAAAAACCATAACCGATAGCGATTCTCTTTAAACTAGCCAAGGTCCCGGTAATAAAAGTCAAATTCACAATACCATCTTTTAAGCTGCTTAAGACTCCCCAAGGGGAGGGTAAAATATATTCGGGCCAAACTTTAAGGATGACCGCCAACGACCAAATACAGATCAATCCCGTGTAAAAAACCAGCCTCTTAATATGCTTGTTCATAAGTGGACCCTCCCTGGATATCTCCGACATCGCCGGCTTCCATAAATTCCTTAATAATTTCCAAACGAAGCTGCTTTAAAAGAAAATATTCCATGGTACGGGGAAAGCCTACGTTAACCTGGAACTCTCTTTTAATTTGGCCGGGGCGCGAACGCATTACCAGGATCCGGTCGCTTAATAATAACGCCTCTTCGACATTATGGGTAATAAATAAAATGGTGACCCCCGTTTCTTCCCGGATTCTTAACAACAGACGATACATATCCTGCCGGGTTTGCACGTCCAAAGCCGTAAACGCTTCATCCATCAACAGCAATTCCGGCCTTAGCGCCAACGCGCGCGCCAAAGCCACTCGTTGTTTCATTCCCCCCGACAACTGATGGATCCACGCGTCTTGAAACTGACTTAACTGGACCATTCCCAAATATTTATTAACCAATTCCCTGCATTTTTCCTTGGAATATTTACGAATTTTTAAACCAAAGGCTACATTATCGTATACCGTTAACCAGGGAAATAATGACGCCTCTTGAAAAATGAGCAATCGTTCCGGCAAACCGGTTAAATTCTTATCATTCGGCCGGTTTCCCTTAACTTCTCCGGAGTCGGGTTTTTCTAAACCGGCGATAATATTCAATAAAGTGCTTTTTCCACAACCCGAAGGCCCTACCAAAGAAACCAACTCTCCCGGATTGATAACCAAATCGATATCTTTGATCGCCTGGATTCTCCCCCCCGCCACCGGAAAGGATTTCGACACTTTTTTAACGGTCAGTATCGGCTGAAACCGGTTGGTTTTAGGGGATATATCGACAAAAGCCTCTTCATGGCCAATCACATTCGAAGGTAAATTGCCTAATGTCAGTTCTAACTCGCTACTGCTAGTGGTGGTCATAAATCTACACCTCTTTTGTTCGCTTTTCGGTTTATAAAATGATAGTCCCGTATACAGTATAATAAAAGTCAGGCCTTATGGAATCATGTCCAGCGCTACATTTTTCCTAAATAAGGACTATCCTTTCCATCTTTTCCATTAGATTTCACCTTAATCCGGTGTTTAAAAAGCCAGCCTCCATCCAAAGCTATGGATAACGAAGTCTTTTTTGAACGCTTGGCGATTACCCCGTCTTAATTGTCCCATCGGTTTAAAAGCTGCAACAATCACTATTAAGCTGTGTGTGGACTCCAACTTTAAAATTTCGCTTAACCTAAAACTTTAAGGAGGTATCCGAATCATCATGAACCATAAAAAAACTGTTTCGGTCATCTGTTTCTTAATTTTAAGCCTTACTATTTCCGGATGTAATTGGTTTGGTGATAATCAAACCCGTCCCGCTCCGGTCCGGCCCCGTATCGCCACTCCGATTCCCAATACCGAACAGGCGCCGACCAAGAAAATTCCGGGCACTACCAAACTTACCGAGAAACAACTTCTGGAGCGCATCGAAAAGGTGGAAACAGCCGCAAAAAAAGGGGATTGGTCGGTATGCAATCGAGAGACCAATTTGCTCGGAACGGACATGACCCGTTATAGTCCGTCAACAACCGACGGCAAATCTTTAATGAATATCGCCACCTTTGACTCGACTTATGCCAAATTACAGGCCGACGTAAAAAGCAAAAATCGTCCCGCGGTTATCAGAGATCTCCAAAAACTCCGGGACGATTTAAAACGGATTAAAAACAATCCTCAATCATAAATCTTTTAAAATTAAAAAGGGAGACCTCCAATAATCAAAGTCTCCCTTTCCACTATAAAATCAACTGTAGGTTCAGCGGTAATCCGCGTAACCAACGATATCAGCGTAACCAGCGGTCATCGCCGCCCTCAGCGGTTTCAGCGTAATCAGCGGTATCTGCGTTATCAGCGGTATCTGCGTCATCAGCGTTCTCTGTGGTCAGAATTTACTATCCGCGATTTTATCTACCGGCACCGGCAACATGATCGCCTGTCCTTTTTCGATTTTGGTGTGATCGACAATGTTGTTTATTTCCATCAAAAGTTCAACGGTTGTCCCGTAACGCTTCGCAAGCCTCCATAAGGTCTCTTTGGGTTTAATCTCATAAAAATGGTTTTTAGGTATCGGAAGGATCAATTCGGTGCCTGCAGTCAATTTTTCCGTGTCCTTTTCCAATTTATTTCCAGCAATAATACTTTCTTTTTTTATCCCGTATTTTCGGGCCAAGCTGGTAACCGTTTCACCGTTTTTCACTTGTACCTTCACCTTAACAGCGTCAACCGGTATTGAAGGGGCTTCCGAAACCGCCTGCTTTAA